>JAFORL010000105.1 GCA_017393285.1 Lachnospiraceae bacterium | reverse complement strand
TTCGAGATAGATTTTTCTTGGATAACGACATTCCCGCAGTGCGTACACGGTGTGTACGACGAGGAAATGGAGAAAATCCAAGGAAAATATAGCCGAAATTATGGTATAAAGTAGATTCCGAGAGTACATTTTATATATTCTATTCACCTAGTACATTGCTAAAGTGCCAAATACAACTATATATCCCAAAGGAAAGACTTCCTTATCTATTTTTTAACGTCTGTTTTATTATACTCGGCACAGATGGCTTTTACAAGCACCTACCTAGTGCGATGTTTTTGTGGTTGAAACATTTTTTGGCAATATTCCCCAAATTTATCTCATTTATTCTACATTTTTTATGATTTTATTGCATTGTATCTTTTCATTTTGTGTGGTAAAATGTAACCATGTTACAGAAATGTTACAAAATTGTAACATACATACAGAGAAACCATATATTTCTCTGAAGAGAAGGCAACTGACTAATGTATTAGGAAAGGAGTTTACGCATGCATAATTTTGTATTTCGTAAAACTAAACAAGCTGTAAAACGCAGCCTCGCTGTTGCACTTGCTGTTGCAACAACCGTAACTTTATTACCAAATGTGAAACCTGCAATCCAAGCAGCAAGTAGCTTAGATCCAGAACAAGTTACCAATTACAAAAAATACGCAGAACCAGTTTCTGTAGATGCTGATAGCGACGGCACAAAAGAAACCGTATGGAGTACTTTCACATATGGTTCTTATCCACAATCTCAAGTGGAAGATAGCAATATCATTGCACAATTAGATGCACTTTCTACAGATGCTTGGACTTCTTTAGAAAATCCATACACAAATTATTTAGCAAAATCAAATTCCGCTTACGCTGGACAACATAATTTAGCATATACTACATTAAATGGAGATAAATACCTTCGTATGTCTGTTTACGATACTGCAAGCGGTACAACCAAGCAAGAAAATGGTATGTATCAATGGGAATCAGAAACAGCTGTTCATTACTTTAAGTATGAACCAATTACTTGGCGTGTTTTATCTGTCAACGAAGACGGTAGCGATGCCCTTGTAATTGCTGATAAGGTATTAGATAGCCAACCATTTAACTACTCTACTAAGATTGTCAACAACAGAAAACCTTCTGCTTGGAAATACAGTACTTTACGTAGTTATTTAAATGGTTTTGACAGCAAGGAAAATGCTTACAAAGCAAACTATGCAACTGGTTACAGCTTTATGGATCTTGCATTTTCCGATGTAGAACAGGCAAATATCAAGACTACAACCAACAACAACACAGAAGGTGATTATTCTGTTACTTACAGTTCTCCTTCCGAAGATAAATTGTACTGCTTGTCATTAAAAGAGGTAAGAACTTCTTCTTATGGATTAACAAGTGATAACGCACGTACTGCTGATTGTACTGCATTTGCAAAACAAAGCGGTATTTTCGGTGATCAGGATTATGCTTTCTGGTGGACACGTTCCGGCGGAGACGCATATGTACGTGTTTCAAACATCGACTACATGGGTGATATCCATTCTGGCGGAAACAGTGCAAACAAAGGTAGCTTCGGTGTTCGTCCAGCTATGCATTTAGATTTATCTGCTTTGGCTGACAGCGCATTTTCTGGTTATGTTGATGAAAATGGTTATACCTACGCAAACAGAATTACCTTTAACTTAGATGGAAAGAAGACTTATACTTATACATCAAGCACTAACAACTATGTATTTTTACCTTACCAATACGAAGCAGCTGGTTATGATTACAACTATTCCATTACTTCTTCTGGTAAGACAGTAAGTATTAACCAATTCCCATTAAAAATCAAAGCAAACAAAACCATCAACGTTACAAGAACAGTACAAGAAGATACCATTACTGTATATTACAAAGCTGCTTCTAACTGGAGCAAAGCAAACATTCATTTCAGAGTAGCTGATGGTGAATGGACAGACGTACCTGGTGTTGCTATGGAAGCATGTGATGAAGTGGAAGGCTACAATTACAAATATGTAATTAAATGTAACGATCAAACTTCTGCAACTGTATGCTTTACAAACGGTTCAGGAAGCTGGAACAGCAACAACGGAAAGAATTTCTCCTTAAATGGACTTGGTGTTTATGCAATTAAGGGTACCACAGTTACTGCATTATCAGTAGTTCCTACTGCTACTCCTGTTGTAACAGAAGCTCCTACTGCTACTCCTGTTGTGACAGAAGCTCCTACTGCTACTCCTGTTGTGACAGAAGCTCCTACTGCTACTCCTGTTGTGACTGTTGCACCTACTAACACACCTGTTGTAACTATTGCACCTACTAGCACTCCTGTCGCAAAGACAATCACTGTATACTACAATACCGGTTGGACAAATCCTCACATTCACTACCAAGTTAGCGCAAACAAATGGACAGATTTACCTGGTGTTGCTATGGAAAAAACTTCTGAAATTTCAGGATATACTTACAAATACACAATTACCTTGGCAGAAGGTCAAACAGGATCCGCTGTTTGCTTTAACAATGGTTCAAATAGCTGGGATAGCCACAATGGTGCCAACTACTATTTATCTTCTGCAGGTACCTATGGTGTAAGCAACGGAACGATTTCAAAATTAAAATAATTTGAAAATACAAGTGACAAAAGCATGTAAAAGCATTTTACGATTGTCACAAGCAAGACCGATGACAAGTATTACTTGCATCGGTCTTTTTGGCTTTATAGGAAATTGCGATGCAATTTCCTATAAAGCCAAAAAAACGCTCCGCGAGGATGCGCAGACCGCGGAGATGGAGTGAATTGCTGCGCAATACCGCGATCGCGCTAGAGTTTTGCAAGCAAAACTCTTTGTTCTATCCTTTTCTAATACTAATTGCGTAATAGGCTAGGATTATGTTAGAATAAAAATGTACGCTCGGCGTCTTTTTATACTAGAATTTCGAGATAGATTTTTCTTGGATAACGACATTCCCGCAGGGCGTACACGGTGTGTACGACGAGGAAATGGAAAAAATTCAAGGAAAATATAGCCGAAATTATGGTATAAAGCAGATTCCGAAAGTACATTAAATGCAAAAAGGAGGGTTAACTGCTTATGTTTTTTTATCAATCCAAAACATTTTTACAATTGACTTTTGAAGCCATTTGCACCCCTTATGGTACAGGCTATGCATATAAAGGTGTAGATTGGGAGCAACAATTTACATTAGCAACGGATTCCCATTTATGCGCCCTACTTCTTCCTACCATTGAGCGTCTCGCTATAGAAGAAGGTATTTCTTCTGATTTAGTAGAAAAATGGCGGGGACAAGCTGAGGAAGAAATCAACAAAGCAAAGAAACAAAAAGCACAATTGGAATTATTCTTAGCGCGCACTTCCCAAGAACAGCTTCCTTTTCTTTTTATGAAAGGTTGCGTCTTGGCTGACTGCTATCCCGATTCCATCTACCGTTCCAGCAATGATACAGATATTTTTGTAGATATCGAAGAAGGTATGGATCTGCTTCATTTTCTAGAGAAGAACGGATACGAAAAGGATATGTTATGTTCGAAAGGTGAGGTACCGGTATATGTACACAAAGATAATGGGCATAGAATTGAAATCCATTACTCCTTATGGGAAGAATATACAGGTCCAAAAATATCCGTTTTGGATTCCTTCCAACTGACAGAACCGGAAACTGCCAGCCAGGTTTCTATTTTGGGACATACCATTTCTACGCTAGGTCCTACACAACATTTATTTTATTTACTCTACCATACCATCAAACACATCATTGTGGAAAGTACACACTTTAGACAACTGGTAGATATCTATTTGTTTATCAAAAAATATGATGCTGAAATCGATTATCCTTTGTTATGGAAGCAATTAGAGGCAGTCGGATATAGTAAATTTGCAGAGACTTTATTTCAATGTTGTATCACCTTGATGTATTTGCAATCGCCATGTATGGACGGTCGCAATCATGTAGATACCACTGCTATTTCCGCTCTTTTAGAAGAATTTGCCAAGCATACCTTTCGTGCCTTTCCAGAGGGCTATTGGGAAGTTGTCTGCGAGTTTTTTAAGCCCTATGTGGATGGTTCCGACCAAAGCAATTCGCCAGAAGACCATTTGAAAGAGCTGTCTATTTCCAAGGATCCGACAGCTGCTATTTTAGTGGAAGACCGCATTGCTTCTTTACACAAATTACATCTTACCAGTAAAGAAAAGTCCCTACCACCTTTGGGACCTGTAGATCCGCATCTATATTATTCAGCCCAGGAACGTTTGGAAGCCATTGCGAAGGCCCCTTACTTCTATACCGCTTATGGTTTGTCCATTGCATCAGAGCTGGCTATGCCGGAATTAATCTTATGCAAGGATAAAACGCCTGAAAACATAGATGTATACATACGATGGAGTCCAAGCCCAAAAGCATTGGGACATCCCAATGTAAAAATTCCAAAACCTACTCACTTTTGGTTTCACACTACCAACTCTCGTTTCCTCTGCTTAAACGGAAATGAGATCATTGCTGAAGCCAAACGTCCGGATACGCCGGTAGAAGATATTAAACCTTATATTATCAGTCACGGTTTGGTTAATATTTTATATATGCGGGGACAGATTAGTCTGCACAGCTCTACGGTAGGAAACGAAAAAGGGGCGATTACCATTGTGGGAGATTGTGGTGCTGGAAAGTCTACCTATTCCACCCTCCTTCGTCACCAAGGCTATGCACTCTTAGCAGATGACGTTTCAACCATATTTTTGAAGGACGGCAAACCCTTTGTACAGTTGTCTGTTCCGCAACAAAAATACACCGTTGACACTGCCCAGCAAGAAGGTTTTTCCCTTTCTGAATTGGAACATATCGATACCACCCGCAATAAATATCGTTTACGCTTATCCCAGAAAGATATGTGTGATGGACCAAGACCAATGGTAGGACTTTTTGAATTGATTGCCGATTATGAAGAAAACCGGTTGGAATTCGTGAAATTAGAGGGCATGGAAGCCATGCGCTTACTGGTTGCCAACTTATTTTGCCAATACATTGCAGATAATTTAGGTGGCTTATCTGTAGACTGCTTTACACAAATTTTAGCCATTGCCAAGGAAATTCCGATTTATCGGATTTACCGTCCAACCGACCGAGATGCCAGACAAGAAATATTGGAATTTATGTTAAAAACTGCAGAAACATCCCAAAAAGATAGCTAATATTCAACTATTACTTATTTCTTTCTGTGTATCTGGCACTTTATGAATGACTCGGCTGAACTGTTACACTTATTTGTAACAATTTTGTTACAAATCTTGCAATTTTATATTATTTTTGCTAGAATGATGCAAGAGATAATTTATCGACCAAACCTAGCGTATACCATGTA
>JAFORL010000104.1 GCA_017393285.1 Lachnospiraceae bacterium | reverse complement strand
CAAAGAGTTTTGCTTGCAAAACTCTAGCGCGACCGCGGTATTGCGCAGCAATGAACTCCATCTCCGCGGTCTGCGCATCCTCGGGTCGCGTTTTTTATGTAATAGGAAATTGCATCGCAATTTCCTATTACACAAAAAAAGAAGCTGCCACACTAAGCATACACCCTACAAGATATCATCATTACCTGCACCCTTCCTGTACAAAAAGATATCTTATATTGTATTTCTTCGTGTAGCAGCATCTTCGATTTATTTTTTATAGAACATGGCTCGAATGGCATTACAAACTGCCAATACCATCACACCTACATCCGCAAAAATAGCCCACCACATATTTGCAATCCCCAAGGCGCCTAAAATCAGACAAATAATCTTCACGCCAATTGCAAAATATATATTTTCATATACAATCCGCATACATTTTTTTGCAATACCAATGGCCGTTCCAATTTTCATAGGGTCATCATCCATCAAAACCACATCTGCTGCCTCAATGGCTGCATCCGATCCTAAGGCGCCCATGGCAATTCCCACATCTGCCCTTGCCAATACCGGTGCATCATTGATGCCATCTCCCACAAATGCCAATTTCCCTTTTTTCTTTTCTAATAACCGGGCCAATTGAGAGACCTTATCCTCCGGTAACAATTCGCTGTAAAATTCTTGGATTCCCAACTCCACAGCCACGTGATTGGCAACTTCTCTTCGGTCTCCAGTCAGCATAACCAAATGACTAACGCCCATTTTTTTCAATCTTGCAAGGGCTGGCTTCGTCGTAGGCTTTAATACATCTGCAATGACCATATGGCCTGCATAGGCTCCATCCATGGCGATATGCAAAATCGTGCCAACCTGATGACAGGATTTATATGCCACCCCTAATTCCTTCATCCATTTTTCATTTCCTACTGCAATCAACTTGCCATCTACCACCCCACGAATGCCATAGCCGCTTTTCTCTTCTATGTCACTTACACGCCAATGTTCTAGTTCTTTTCCGTAGGCACGCTGTATACTCTTACTGATGGGGTGAGAACTAGCACTTTCCACCAATGCCACATACGCAAGCAATTGGGCATTTTCCAATGCATTGTGATGGATACCAACCACCTCAAATCCCCCTTGGGTCAAGGTTCCGGTTTTATCAAAAACCAGCTCCTCCACCTTCGACAAAGTTTCCAAATAGTTAGAGCCTTTCACCAAAACACCGGCTTTTCCAGCCCCACCTATACCGGCAAAAAAACTAAGGGGTATACTAATTACCAACGCACAAGGGCAGCTGATTACCAAAAACGTCAAGGCACGATACAGCCATTCCGCCCAATTTGCCGAAGTTCCCATCAATAAGTGATAAATAGGTGGCAAGACAGCCAAGGCCAATGCAGCATACACCACTACAGGTGTATATATTCTGGCAAATTTTGCAATAAAATTCTCAGATTTTGACTTATTAGAACTGGCATCTTCCACCAAAGCAAGAATTTTGGAGACCGTCGATTCTTCAAATTCTTTGGTGGTTTGGATTTTCAAAACCCCCGTCATATTGATACAACCGCTGATCACAGCATCTCCCGCACCCACTTCCTGTGGCATGCTCTCTCCGGTCAAGGCACTGGTATTTAAGCTGGCACTTCCTTCTACAACCGTACCATCAATCGGAATCTTCTCTCCCGGTTGCACCACAACCACCGTGCCCACTTCCACTTCATCCGGGTCAATCTCCACCAGTTTATCTTCTTGATAAACCCTGGCGTAATCCGGTCTGATATCCATCAGTTCCATGATATTTTTGCGACTTTTTCCTACGGCGTAACTTTGAAACCATTCTCCGATTTGATAAAACAACATAACTGCTACGGCTTCATCCAAGTCTTCCTGCTTATAAAAAGCAATGCCAATGGCCCCCAAAGTTGCAATTACCATCAAAAGACACTCATCAAAAGGCTGTTTGTGGTACAAGCCCTTTCCAGCTTTTAATAGAATATCATATCCCACAATTCCATATGGAATCAGATATAGACAGCACCTTACATACCCTGTCAAAGGAAGCAGTTTTAATACCAAAAACAATCCACTCGCCAGAAGAATACGCCACAACATCTTCTTTTGCTTCTTCGTCATAACACGCCCAACCTTTCCCTGTTTGCACATGAATCCAATCCATTCCATTTTGTCCATTGCTGTCTAGTTACTAAGGCATTCACCTTTTTCTTTTTCTTCTTCTTAATCCAAAAAGATTTCACAATCACTTTCCACTTTTTTGCAAGCCTTTTGTACTGCCTGCATCACAGCATCTACATCTGCACCTTCTTCAAATTCCACCTTCATTTTCAAAGCCATAAAATTCACTGTGCAGTCCTTAATACCGGCTACCTTCTTTGTTGCTTCCTCCATCTTATTGGCACAATTGGCACAATCCACCTCAATCTTAAATGTCTTTTTCATAATAAACAACCTCCTTCTTTCTGCAACGTTTCTCTTGTTGACTTATTTTCAATAGTATTCATCATATGAATATCTATTCATTTGTTAATATAAGTATATGATAATTTTTCTTCTCTGTCAATACATACCTTCACCCTATTTCATATAACAGGCAACGGTCATCAAATCCAGAAATATTTCTCTTCCCATTTCCCTACATAACAACCATGCATAATCCCATCTGTGCATATCCCAGATTGCTTTTTATGTAATAAGATAATGACAAAAAAGTAGCAGGCAAAACAAACTTTTGCCTGCTACT
>JAFORL010000103.1 GCA_017393285.1 Lachnospiraceae bacterium | reverse complement strand
GTGTTTTCTTTTATACGCGCGTTTTTGAACAACACATAATTATTATATCACATATTTTTTCCTGTGCACGTTTTTGTCCTAAGTGTACGTTTTTTTGTCTTAAGTGTTATTTTTTTGAAGATAGGTTACAAAAAAGATGTCGTAACTGTAACATTTTATCCAATTTTTGTAAAAAAATAAGATTGTGATATCTTTTGCAAACTCAAAATATTTTGGTATGAAGACTTTGAGAATGTAATCGAGTAGTTGCATGAATTTTTCACTTATGCTATGATATAATTTGTGTTGTGAGATGTAAACCGTTAGACTCGGTTGTTGAAGAATTTGGAAAAGGGTGGGGAGAACTTTCCAAGTTAATGATGTATAGGTGATACCTTTTTATCACTAGGATGTAGAGATTCTTGTACATATAGGTCGGGGATCAGAAAGATACGTTTGTAGTTAGAATGTGTTCTTGAACTTTTTGTCTATCAAGACTCCGAGAGAACATTAGAGAGAATAGGAGAATTAAGATGAACATTGCAAAACAACTTGCAGAAGAACTGCAGATTAAGATTGGGCAGGTAGAAGCTGTCATAGAATTGATAGATGAGGGAAATACCATACCATTTATTGCACGTTATCGAAAAGAAAAACATGGCTCTTTAGATGATGAACAGTTGCGTAATTTGAGCGAAAGATTAACCTACCTTCGCAATTTGGAAGAGAAGAAAGCACAAGTTTTGGCTTCCATTGAAGAACAGGGAAAATTGACAGAAGAGCTAAAGGCGCAGATTATGGCTGCTACTACGCAGGTAGTGGTGGAAGATTTGTATCGTCCTTATAGACCAAAGAGAAGAACCAGAGCTACTATTGCCAAGGAAAAAGGTTTGGAAGGTTTGGCAAATCTGATTGTATTACAGATGACCAATGCACCGATTACAGAGGAGGCGAAAGCCTATCTTTCAGAGGAAAAAGAAGTCACTACAGTGGAGGAAGCAATCCAAGGGGCTATGGACATTATTGCGGAGAGTATTTCCGATGAAGCAGATTATCGAATGCATATTCGTCGTTTGACTATGACGGAGGGTGTGATTGTATCCAGTGCAAAAGATGAGGAGGCGGAATCGGTATATGAAATGTACTATGCCTTCGAGGAAAGTTTGAAAAAAATAGCAGGACATAGAATATTGGCTTTGAATCGTGGAGAAAAAGAGAAGATTCTTACCGTCAAAATCGTAGCGCCGGAAGAAAAAGTGCTTCGTTATCTGGAAAAGAAAGTGATTCGTAAAGAGAATCCCAATACGACACAGGTATTGAAAGATACCATTGCAGACAGTTATCGCAGATTAATTGCACCCGCCATTGAGAGAGAAATTCGAAATGAATTGACAGAGAAGGCAGAGGACGGTGCAATTCAGATTTTTGGTAGAAATTTAGTCCAATTGTTGATGCAACCACCAATTGTAGGACAGGTTGTGTTGGGCTGGGACCCCGCTTTTCGTACCGGTTGTAAGTTGGCAGTTGTAGATGGAACGGGAAAGGTATTGGATACGACGGTTATTTATCCGACAGAGCCACAGAATAAAGTAGAAGAAGCCAAGCGCGTATTAAAAAAATGGATTGAAAAATATAAAGTTACCATGATTTCTTTGGGAAATGGTACGGCTTCCAGAGAATCTGAGCGTGTGATTGTTTCTTTGTTGAAGGAAGTACATACACCGTTGCAGTATGTGATTGTCAATGAAGCAGGGGCTTCGGTATATTCTGCCAGTAAATTGGCAACAGAAGAATTTCCTAATTTTGATGTCGGGCAAAGAAGTGCGGCATCTATCGCCAGAAGATTGCAGGATCCATTGGCAGAACTTGTGAAGATTGATCCAAAATCTATTGGAGTGGGGCAGTATCAGCATGATATGAACCAAAAGAAATTAAGCGAAGCCTTGACAGGTGTAGTTGAGGATTGCGTAAATAAAGTTGGAGTGGATGTGAATACAGCTTCTGCACCTTTATTGGAGTATGTATCCGGTATAACCAAGGCAATTGCGAAAAATATTGTGGCTTATCGAGAAGAAAATGGAAAATTTACCAACCGCAAGCAGTTATTGAAGGTGGCAAAATTAGGACCAAAGGCTTTTGAGCAATGTGCAGGATTTTTGCGTATTTCTGATGGAGATAATCCTTTGGATCAAACCAGTGTCCATCCGGAATCTTACGATGCGGCAAAAATGCTGTTGGAGAAGCTCAATGTGCGTATGGAAGATATCAAGGGCGGGGTAACTGGTTTGCGTTTACTTGTCAAAGATCAAGTCAAAATGGCAGAAGAGCTTGGCGTTGGAAAAGAGACTTTGCATGATATGATACAGGAATTGGAAAAACCGGGACGAGATCCACGTGATGAAATGCCAAAGCCAATTCTTCGTACAGATGTTTTAGAAATGGAAGATTTAAAACCGGGAATGATTTTAAAGGGAACCGTTCGTAATGTTATTGATTTTGGTGCATTTGTGGATATTGGTGTGCATCAGGATGGCTTGGTGCATATTTCGCAGTTGACCAATAAGACCTTTGTGAAGCATCCGCTGGATGTAGTGAGCGTAGGTGATATTGTGGAAGTAAAAGTCATGCAGGTAGACCTCAACAAAAAACGTATCCAATTAACGATGATTTTAGACTGATTGTTCAGCTGACAGAAGCAGCAATCGAAGCGCACATGACTGTGACTGCTGACAAGTAACAGAAAGTGAGCATAAAGTATAGTAATCGAAGCGCACATAACTGTGACTGCTGACAGGCAAAGTGCGATTAGATTTGTGTAGAGAAGACGGAACTAGGAAAATGAGCCGAGCAGAAGTGGAAGGTCAGGTGAAAGTAAGTGCAATATGTTGCAGATTTGCATACACACACCATTGCCAGCGGTCATGCTTATAGTACCATAGCAGAAATGGTACAGGCGGCGCAGGAAAAGGGATTGCAGATGCTGGGAATAACAGAACATGCACCGGCAATGGAGGGAACGTGTGATGCTATATATTTTCAGAATCTAAAAGTGGTTCCCAGACAATATGAAAATTTAGAAGTAGCATTTGGTGTGGAATTGAATATTTTAGATTATCAAGGGAATATCGATTTAGAAGAACGACATTTAAAATGTTTGCAATATGCAATAGCCAGTATTCATGGCAATATTTATACAGTGGGAAGCAGGCAGGAAAATACCCATGCCTATTTATGTGCCATGGAAAATCCCTACGTTCGAATCATTGGACACCCGGATGATGGCAGATATCCTGTGGATTATGAAGCAATCGTTCGTCAGGCAAAAGCAACAGGGGTTTTGCTAGAGGTAAATAACACCTCTTTGGCACCAAATTGTTTCAGACAAAATGCAAGAGAAAATTATAAAAAAATGCTGGATTGGTGTCAGAAATTGGAGGTGCCGGTTGTGTTAGATAGTGATGCCCATATTACCTATGATGTGGGAAATACCTGTTATACCCTTCCATTTTTGAAGGAAATTGGTTTTCCAGAGGAATTGGTGGCGAATACAGATTTGAATAAATTAAAAAGAATGATATGGAAAAGCTAAATTTTTTTTACGGATAGGCATATATTACCTATGCTTGTAGAAGAAAAGCTGGAAAGGAAAAAGAAATGGACGAACAGGAAACAGTGAAAGAAGAACGCGACATTACAGAAAATGTCCAAATGGAAGCGATGCAGGAAGAAAATGCAAGCAGAAACGAAGAAACACCATCGGAGAAAAAGTCAAAACCCAAGAACAAGGTGAAGGAAATTATAAAGGAACTTCTCTTTTATGTAATTTTGTTTGTGGTTGTATTATATGTAATACCAAATTATGTAGGAACAAGAACTGTGGTTGATGGTGAATCGATGGAAAATACCTTGCAGGATAAGGATAGTGTGTTATTAGATAAGTTAACTTATCGTTTTAACGATCCAAAACGTTTTGACATTATTGTTTTTTATCATTTTGATGATATAAATAACCAAGACAAACATGACAAAGATGCTTATGAATTTTATGTAAAACGTGTCATTGGTTTGCCGGGAGAGACTGTACAAATTATTGGTGAAACCATTTATATCAATGGAGAGGCGTTGGAGGAGCACTTTGGAAAAGATCCAATCGACGATTCTGGTATTGCAGAGCAACCAATCACGCTAGGCAAGGATGAATACTTTGTATTGGGAGATAATAGAGAGATTAGTAAAGATAGTCGTGACCCTGAAGTAGGACCTGTGAAGGAGAAGTGGATTGCAGGTAAGGTAAAATATCGTATTTATCCATTCCGTTCTTTTGGAACAGTAAAATAAAAGGATTGTTTGGTTGAGAAAATGTTTCGAATCTTGTGGGGCATTTATCTTAGTCGGAGATCATAAGTTTGACAGAGATAAAATAGGAGATGAATTTATATCTTAGCTCGGCTGAATTGTTAAAAAATCGGGAGTTTCACATGCAAATTTCCCGATGTTCAGTCGAATATACTTTCGTTTTACTGGACTGTTGCACTAAGACAAACGGCACAAAATATAGTTTGTTATTTATAAGTTCTGTATTTTGGTATTGGTGGTATCTTCTTAATGCGACAGTCCCTAACTAAACTGCTACAGGGATTTTTGAAAAAACATAAAAAAATACCGTTAAGTATTTTTCAAAAATTATAAAAAAATACTTGACATTTGATAGCGGTTGGTATAACATATAATACGTGCTTGACGAATATAGCATATGCGCGAGTGGCTCAGTGGTGGAGTATCGCCTTGCCAAGGCGAGGGTCGCGGGTTCGAATCCCGTCTCGCGCTTTACTATCCTTGATAGGTAGGAAGCTGTGTTGAGTAGCAAGACAATTTTATATATGCGCGAGTGGCTCAGTGGTGGAGTATCGCCTTGCCAAGGCGAGGGTCGCGGGTTCGAATCCCGTCTCGCGCTCTGAAGGTCTTAGAACTTAGTAACTAGGTTTTAGGGCTTTTTTTGTGTAATAGGAAATTGCGATGCAATTTCCTATTACATAAAAAACGCGACCCGAGGATGCGCAGACCGCGGAGATGGAGTTCATTGCTGCGCAATACCGCGGTCGCGCTAGAGTTTTGCAAGCAAAACTCTTTG
>JAFORL010000102.1 GCA_017393285.1 Lachnospiraceae bacterium | reverse complement strand
TGCTTCAAAAAAGAAAATGACGATGATGCCGGTTAAGATTAATGGAGCGGACTTCCAGTTCTCAGCAGGGAAGCATAACGAACTTCAGAAGGCGATTATTGAGGAATTTGCGCCTAGATTTGCACCAAATGCAGAGTGCCTTTATGTGGGAGATACAATTGCTAAAGATTTAGTAAAGAATGTTGATAAACTGAAAGAATTAGGCTTTGAGATTACCTTACATGATAAGATGCCTGATGTTGTACTGTACAGGGAAGATACTAATTGGATTTATTTTGTGGAGTCTGTTACTTCTGTCGGTCCGATGGATCCAAAGTCATGTGGGTTTACTAAAAAACGATTGCCGATAAACAACTTCTGCAAGCCTACTTGCTAAGAAGCGCATCTACCTGACAGTCTATTGGTATGAACATGTAGCCCTTTCGGGCAAATTTACAAAACCCCCTCATTTCCTGCAAGGGCAAAAAATAAGGGGGAATGTTATTTAAAAGTTCATCTTTTCTTCAAAGTATGCTTTCAATTCTGTAATTGGAATTCTAACCTGTTCCATGGTATCACGATCACGTACGGTTACTGCCTGATCCTCCTCTGTGTCAAAATCGTAAGTAATACAGAATGGTGTACCAATCTCATCTTGTCTTCTATATCTCTTACCAATATTACCTCTATCATCAAACTCACAGTTGTAATATTTACTCATCTCTGCAAATACTTTTTCTGCACCTTCGTTCAATTTCTTAGACAATGGTAATACTGCAATCTTAATTGGTGCCACTGCAGGATGGAAATGCAATACGGTACGCATATCTCCACCTTCTAATTCTTCTTCATCATAAGCACTGCATAAAAATGCCAAAGTCACACGATCTGCACCCAAAGAAGGCTCAATTACGTATGGAATATATTTTTCTTTCTTTTCATCGTCAAAATATTCCAATGACTCTCCAGATGTATTTTGATGTTGTGTCAAATCGTAATCTGTACGGTCTGCCACACCCCATAATTCTCCCCAACCAAATGGGAACAAGAACTCAATATCCGTAGTTGCTTTACTATAGAAACACAACTCCTCTGCAGCATGGTCTCTTGCACGAATTTCATCATCTTTTATTCCAAGACTCTTCAACCAGTTCAAGCAGAAGGATTTCCAATAACCAAACCATTCTAAATCTGTTCCTGGCTCACAGAAAAATTCTAATTCCATCTGTTCGAATTCTCTGGTACGGAAAGTAAAGTTACCTGGTGTAATTTCATTACGGAAAGATTTACCAATTTGACCAATACCAAAAGGAATCTTCTTACGGGTAGTTCTTTGTACATTTTTAAAGTTTACAAAAATTCCCTGTGCAGTCTCCGGTCTCAAATATACTGTATTCTTGGCATCTTCTGTCACACCCTGAAAAGTTTTAAACATCAAGTTAAACTGACGGATTTCTGTGAAATTATGTTTTCCACAAGAAGGACAACAAATATTTTTTTCCTCAATATATTGTTCCATTTCTTCTTTAGACCAGGCGTCTACACTACCTTCAATTTCGATTCCATTTTCCTGCATATACTCTTCAATCATCTTGTCAGCACGAAAACGTTCATGACATTCCTTACAATCCATCAATGGATCCGCAAATCCACCTAAATGTCCAGAAGCAACCCAAGTCTGAGGATTCATCAAAATCGCACAATCCACACCCACGTTATATGGATTTTCCTGAATGAATTTCTTCCACCAAGCTTTCTTGATATTATTTTTTAATTCTACACCCAAATTTCCATAATCCCAAGTATTTGCCAAACCACCATAAATCTCTGAACCTGGGTATACAAATCCTCTTGATTTTGCTAAAGCTACAATCTTATCCAATGTTTTTTCCATGTGTATTCCAACCTTTCTATCTCTTCCTACCACACATCTACGCAAAAACCACTTTCCTATATTGTGGTGGCTACAGGAACTTTCATCTGTGCAAACTTCACACCTGTTGGTGCTCGTTTTTCTGAGAAAGCCTTGTCTACCAGTTTTCTGATTTTCTCCTTGTCCTAATCGGCTTTGCTTAGGTCGAAAACTGTGTATGCGAAACAATCATGTGGGTTTTACTTTTTATATATCACTACCGCTGTTTTATCTCCAGTCGTCTGAATCAAATTATCTCCAGTCAAACTGGCATCAGAGTAGTATACAATTTTTCCATCTAATTGAATATCCAATGCTTCTTTGGTAATTAAAAAATACAAATCCTTTTCATTTAGTACAGTTGCCTTACTAACTGTCTTTCCATCTTTGGCACTAATAAAGTTTTCCGGCAAAACCAAATTACTCTCTACCTCCTGACTGGATAACAGTTGGAACTTTTCCTGTTGGAACAACTGATAGGTATCTGCACTGTCAAAGGTCAACAATACTTTTGCTTCTTTCTTTTGCACCGAAAATTGCTCCATTTTAACCTTAGCAGCTGTATTCGTTTCCATAAAATCTTTGATTGAATCCTGAATATAATTTTTTAATTCTTTTTGATCATAATAGGATTTATCAAATTTTTCAACATCCACCAATTCTAACTGTCCATTCTTAGCAATGAATAACGTATCATTCTTACAATCGGATATTTTCAAATGATGTTTTTGGCCACAACCAACCAAGATCATCATACAAAGCACGAATCCTGCACTTGTCCGGATCACTTTTCTCATCTTTCTCGTATCCTTTCTATTTGCATCCTTCTTCAACATGGATATCTTTTTTATTTTACCCTTTGCAATCATTTTTTTCAAGCCCTTTTTCATTCCTGGTGTAACAGTTGAGCCGAGTCATGCCTAAAGTACCATGTCTACAAAAAGAAACGAATAAAAGAATGGCTGGTCACTTTATTCACAATTGACGTCTGCTCTTTCATCTACCCTTAACAAAACAACTGCAACATTTCTAAGGAATGAAATTCTTCCTGCACATAACAGGCCAAATATCGCTCCACAGCTTCCACAACCTCTTGTTCTACCGCAGCCTCTAAAACAAAGGTGAATAACTTTTCCACTTTACTGGATACAATATATTGTAGGGTGTATACCGCTGTTTCAGATAATACCATCCCGTCCGGTCCATGATTTTGACATTCTTTACACAACATGCCACCTGCTTTGGGCGAAAAACGGCCATAAAAAACCTGACGTAAATCCTCCTGTTTTCTATTGCATTTGGCACAGGAAAACATCTGTGGCATCTCACCGTTAAAGGCTATCGCCTTCAACTCAAATATTGCACGCACCAATCTATTGGGAATCCGCTCTACCGTCAACGCCCGCAAGGACTGGTATAATAATTTTAAAATGCCGGAGGCTTCAATATTTTCATAAGTAAGCGCAGCTGCCAGCTCACAAAAATAGGAACCGTAAGCAATCCATTCTAAATTTTCACGCAAATCCTGAAAATAATTCTGTATCTCCGCTTGATTGACCGTATAAGAGCTTTTTCCCACATATAATGTAAACTGTCCAAAAGAAAATGGCTGACTGGCAGCCATAAGGGGACTGTTACTTCTTCTGGCACCCTTTGCAAATGCAGAAATTCGTCCCCGTTCTCTTGTTAATATGACCAATCTCTTATCATACTCACCAATTGGCATTGCGGACAAAACCATTCCTGTCACTGTCTCCAGATTCATGTTCTATTGCACCTTCTTTATCTGCCTTCTCACTTTTCCATTGCACATAATTTAAATAATCTGATACCTGTCCTGTTTTTTCAAATTTTTTCCAACATTCGTTCTGCATAATTGTTCCTTTCCTTCTAAGCCTGTCGTTTGTTATTCAAAATCTTTATCCTGGAAACCATAGTTTTTCAACAAGAAATCACTATCTCTCCAATCTTTTTTTACCTTAACCCACAATTGCAAATTCACGCGAATATCCAATAAATTTTCAATTTCTATACGGGCTTTTGAACCAATTTGTTTCAACATAGAACCCTTTTTCCCAATGATAATTCCTTTATGTGAATCACGCTCACAAACAATGGTGGCTTCTATATCCATAATGTTCCCTTTTTTTCGTTCTCTCATTCGTTCAATAGAAACCGCAATACCATGGGGAATTTCATCATTCAGCAAACGCAAAGCCTTCTCGCGAATCAACTCAGCCACAATCTGTCGTTCCGGCTGGTCTGTAATGGTATCTTCATCATAAAATTGTGGTCCTTCCGATAAATAAGAGAAAATGATTTCTACCAGATGGCTTGCATTTTCTCCCTTCAGTGCAGAAACTGGAACAATCTCTGCAAAATCATAAATCTTTTGATAGGTATCTATGACTGCTAACAACTCTTCTTTTTTCACTGTATCAATCTTATTGATTACTAAAATAACAGGCGTATGACTTTTCTTTAGCTGTTCTGCAATATGACGTTCTCCAGCTCCCACAAAAGTAGTAGGCTCCACCAACCACATAACCAAATCCACTTCATTCACCGTTCGTTCTGCCACATTTACCATGTATTCTCCCAGTTTATTTTTGGCTTTATGTATACCTGGTGTATCCAAAAATATAATCTGGCCCCTTTCATCCGTAAAAACCGTTTGAATACGATTTCTCGTAGTCTGGGGTTTGTTAGAGGTAATCGCTATTTTTTGTCCTATGATTCGATTCATCAAGGTCGATTTTCCTACATTGGGACGTCCAATTAAAGTTACAAATCCTGATTTATATTCTGCCTGCAAACAAATTTCCTCCTTGTTTTCTATCATGCATCCTACTTTTCCATTTACAACCTGCTCAAAACAGGTTTTCTTCATCCTTACCGCAAGCTGTGTCTTATAGCAATCCGGTAATTGTATGGAACAGTTCTTTATTTTCCTCTATCTTTTGTTCATTTCCCACCACGCAAAGATAACCATCGTCTACAAACGCCTTTACCAATGGCGCCAAATCACGAATATCCTGCTGAGATACTTCCAAAATTTCTGTTCTATTTTTTTGCAATCGTTCTTCTGTTAAGCCCATCATATAAGCCATATAAGAACGACTTCCCACTGCTGCCGGATTCAAAGGCACATCAATACCGCCAATGGCACCAATCATGTATTTTGTCATATCGCGATCAGATACTTCAAACTTTTGCAAATAGTCGTAAACCCCCTCATAAATGTCATTGGTTTCTTTTAATTTTGGATCACGATAGGATACAAAATATGCCAATCCATCCTGTTTGAAGCCGCACATACAACCATATGCACCACCTTTTACACGTATATTATTCCATAAGTAATCATAACCTAATATAATTTTCAACACATTTAATGCACCATGATATGGGAACCCATGATTCTTAAAATTACCTGCTCTTGCCACATATTGTACTTGACCTGCATACTGAAAGCCTTCTTGGCTGTCATGCTGTAAATAAGACAAATCCACAGGTGGAATATTATCTTCTTGTTTTTCTACCATACCATCCATGAAAATCGGCAATTCCTTTTTTACAATTTCCAAACCTTCCAAATCACTGGTAACACTAATCTTCATGTTTTCCTTTGCAAAGGCATACTGTAAGATTTTTTGGAATATTTCTAATAATTCCTCTTTCTTCTCATCAAAATGTGCCTCCAAATCGCATAAGAAACGGTAATATCCTATACCGTCCGACATGTCTGAGAAGGCAGACTTATCATCAAAATAAGATGCCGCACGCAACACTGCAACCAAATGTCCGGAACCGTTCAATTTCATTTCCAATCTCGACTTGGCTTCAGCAATAATTTCCAATAATCGTTTTGAATCCGAAAAATCAGTCGAAAAGGCCATTTCTTTTATTAATTGAAAGGCTTTTGCAACATTTTCATATAAAACCTTGGTTCTTAATTCTAATGCCAGCACATCTGTCTTTTCTTCCACAACTGCCGTAAAGATAATTGCCTCCGAAACAATAGAACCAGTATAAATATTCGAAGCATCGGAAAATTCCTGGTAGGTATAATGCTCTGTATCCATATACCCTAAAGCGTTCATCACCAATCCAACATAAGGTGCATATTGTTTACACTTTTCAACTGGAAAAGTAAATCGAATGTATGCAATGCCGTTGGTATACACATTATGATGGATCAATTCCACCCCATTATAAGTATGCACGTCATTAAAAAGTGGTCGCACTTCTTTTTTTATGTCCCCACGCTCTAACATTGGAATCATTTCCAATTCCTCCGGGGTAGATGGTGTTTCTTGATATTCTCGTAAGGCCTTTGTATCTGCAACCATCTGCTCTAACTCAGCCTGTGTCATACTGGCTTTCTTTTCAGCCAATTCCTGCGCCACTCTTTCTTCTTCTGCTTCTGTCACCCCATAGGCCGGTGCAACTACAACCACAGAGCTATGAGGATTGTCCAACAAATACGTCTGTATCAATTTTTCATAATAGTCAGTTCCAATTTGCTCTTTCAAAAATGCAACGGTATCTAGGAACAAGACATGGGAAAAAATTGCCTCTTCATTATACAACCAACTATCCATCATTTGCAGTCCTATGATCAATCCCTTCGGATAAGACCCAAAATCCGCTTCTCGATACTTAAATTCCATATTGTTGAGTGCTGCACGAATACTATCTTCACGTATACCCTCTTTTACAATTTTCTGTAAAGTCTCCTTGTAGGTTTGTACAAATACATCCTTTTGATTTTCATCTGCATTTTTTGCAATGACAGAAAAAATTGGTTGTAAAATGCCGTTGTCATAAGAACTTAGCACATCTTTTCCAATTCCACGATCCAAAAATGCCTGTTTCAATGGGGCACCCGGCGAATCAATAAGCACTGCTTCCAAAATTTGAAAAGCCAGGTACAACTCTATATTTAATACCGTATCTACCACTACATTATAACTTAGATAGGTCTTTTCTTCCTTGCTTTCCTGTTTTGACAAAGAATATACATGTCTCACTTCCCTGGTTTCTGAAAAAGCTTTTTGCATATGTATTTCCGAATCCACAGGTGCATAATCAAAATGTGACAAATATTTTTCATCCATCCAACGTAATTTTTCTTCCACATCCATATCTCCGTATAAATAAATGTAGCAATTACTTGGGTGGTAGTATTTTTTATGAAACGCTAAATATTGTTCATAAGTTAAACTTGGAATCATTTTAGGATCTCCACCTGATTCCACTCCATATGCAGTATCAGGAAATAGAGAATTTTGAATCAAACGATATAATTGTTGCTCTGGTGATGAAAAAGCCCCCTTCATTTCATTGTATACAACACCGTTGTAGGTCAAAGGTTCCTCTACCGATTCTAATTCGTAGTGCCAGCCTTCCTGCTGAAATATCTTTTTTTCTTTATAGATATTTGGATAAAATACGGCATCTAAATATACATGCATCAAATTTTGAAAATCTTTATCATTGTAACTGGCAACCGGATACATGGTCTTATCCGGATAAGTCATAGCATTTAAAAATGTATTCAAAGAACCTTTTACCAATTCCACAAAAGGATCCTTGGATGGAAATTCTTTGGAACCACATAATACGGTATGCTCTACAATATGTGCTACCCCTGTAGAATTCTCTGGGGGTGTACGAAATCCAATAGAAAACACTTTATTGTCATCTTCATTGCTAATCACTGCAATTCTGGCTCCGGTTTTCTTATGTTTATAGACATATCCCATACTCTGTAAATCTGCCAAATCCTCTGCCCTTACAAATTCATACCCCGCTATATCTTTTAATTCATTCTGCATTTTCATTCTATTCCTCCCGTAACAATTCATCGTCTTCAATTATCCACGTATCACCTAGTATATCACGAATAGAAATATCTGTCATGTGAAAAAACGTCATTTTCCCTCTCTTCTTTTTTAATTTTCCTTTTTTATGTATTGTGTACAATCTTTTTTTTATTTTTATTATTTTTTTGTCGTTTCTTACATAAAATTATCTTTTTTCGTTTGACTTTTCATCACATATGTGATAAATTAAAGTGGTATGAATAATTGCTATTCGTACACATACATATTTTTTAGGAGGCTTTTAACATGGAAGGTACAGTTAAATGGTTTAATGCAAAAAAAGGATTTGGATTTATTACAGATGAAGAGGGAAATGATGTATTTGTACACTTTTCTGCATTAAACATGGAGGGATTTAAAGTATTAGAAGACGGAGAAAAAGTTACATTTGATGTGGTTGATAGTGAAAAAGGTCCACAAGCAGCAAACGTAACCAAAGCATAAAGATAGTTTTCAATATAATCCAACTTATGTTCTAATTTTATACATTCTTTCAAAGTATGCAAGGAATTAGAAATAAGGTCAGCAAAAGAGCTGTTCCAATGATTTTTTTCATTAGAACAGCTCTTTTATTAATCTCCTATAATATTTACAGCCTTATAAGGCGCCTGATAATTCCAATTTGAAATGACAATTCCACTAGCCTTAGATTTCGCATGGATAATTTTCCCATCACCAATATACAAAGCCACATGTCCAATCCGTCCCAGACTTTCGTTGTAATAAAACAACAAATCACCTACTTTTACATCTGCAAAAGCAATTTCTTTTCCGTTGTATACCTGTTCGTAAGAACAACGATTCAAGGTAATTCCAAAATGTGCATAAATCTGTTGAGTAAATCCTGAACAATCTGCACCTTCTGCCAAACTAGTTCCTCCCCATACATAAGGATTACCTTCAAATTGTTTCGCATAAGCAACCATTTCATTTCTTAGACTCGAAGCTGTCTGCCCACTTCCAATACTAGAAGGCATGGTAATAACCGGTGCCATACTAGCCTCTAAAGTAGTTTGTGGTGACGCTGTTGCAGTCGTAGTCGTCACAGTCTGGCTTCCATCTGTCTTTTCTAATTGCTCCTGTATTGCCTCCTCTGCTCTTGCTACTGCATTCTGGTCTATTTTTACGGAACTTATGGCAATGGTTGCTTCTAAACTTTCCGTAGGCACATATCCTTGCTGTCCATTTTCCAATGTCACCAACGTTGCATCTTCAGAAATTTGTTTTACTGTACAAGCCACATTATTTTCCAGCCAACCTACTACGTTTTTATCCTCATTATTTGTGCTCACCTGCACAGAACAGGCTTTTCTCATAACATAACCGGTTTGATTTTTCAATTTTACGCTTACCCAATTTTCAGTTACATCCAGCACTTCGAATTTTTGTCCCTTTTTTGCTTTTCGAAGGATATTGCTTTTTCTTTCTTTGATCTGTACTGGTGCAACATACATAGATGAAACATAACCTACTTGTCCATCTGCTTTTACCTTATACCAAGATCCTTTTTTTGCGGAAAGCAACTGCAAGGTTGTTCCCCTATACAATACTGTCTTGATCTCTGATTCTGTATTTGGTTTTACACGCAAACGCAAGGCCGTAACCATAACCGCCAATTTATTTTTTGTTTGATAACTGTCATTTAAAGTTGTTGCAGAAGATTTTGATGCATAAACCCAGGTGCTTTTTTTCATTTTCATAGTCATCTTGGCTTCTGCTACATCACTAGACATATTTTTGCGATCATAATATACCGGTGCTGCTGCTTTTCCTGTTTGTTTTGCGGAAATACCAAACAATGATGCATGTTTTTTTATGTATTTCTTTAAATCTTTTTGTTTTACCACATAACGCGAACTGACATAACCTACCTGTCCATTCACTTCTATCTCAGACCAATTACCATCATCTGCAATCCAGTTGACCAATTGTCCCGGATATAGCTTTCCAATGATAACTGCATCCGTAGAAGGTTCATAACGAATATTCAAAGACGAATTTACATCTGCTGCCAATGCATTCTCCGGCACTTCTACTGTCAAATGATTGACAACCATCTGCATATTGTCTGCATTGGTTTGATACTGTTCTCCCAAAAATCCACCAACGGTCATCCCTATGGTCATCCCGATAATACATACTCCCTTTTGCCATTTTAACATAACATAATCACATCCTTTGTATGCTCTTGCTGTGAAATTCTACACACTTTCCCCAAGTCTAATATATCTTTTATTTTACCTCATTTTTTTCTTTCATTCATCGCATTTTTTTTACATTTCATTACAATGTTACAACAATTATATTACTATGTTACAGCAATTGTTACAAGGTCATTTTTGTATTTTTATTTTTGTAACCATGCAACTATCACTTATTATATAAAAAGAGTTTTGCTTGCAAAACTCTAGCGCGACCGCGGTATTGCGCAGCAATTAACTCCATCTCCGCGGTCTGCGCATCCTCGCGGAGCGTTTTTTATGTAATAGGAAATTGCCTGCAAAGCAGGCATTTGGGTTTGAAGCTCATAAACTTCTGGATGTCTTCTATGTGCAGGATTTCGCAGTTACTAATCCTCTTTTTTTATCATGGAACAAATCGTTTCTTTTCTATTATACCAGTACATAGTGATTAAACATGTATAAGTAACAATCACTGTAATGCCAATTGCAGCAAAAATCTTTCCTTCTGAAACCTCATTATACCGAAATACATTCCACGCCAAAACAAAAGATACGATGCAAGAGCATAAAAGACTATTTCTGTATCTTTTAAACAACTTACGTTGAAGCGTTGCGTAACTCATTCCAAAACTTCGTAAAACACCGTATTCACGACACTTTAGTTTCCAATCAATATAAATATTCATACTAATCGAAAGAAAAATGGTAAATCCACCAAAAAACAACATACTATTTGCCAAAAACAATGCATACCGTCGGTTCAACAACTCTTCAGAATCTCTTTTTATGCTTGAATCTAACATCCCCCCCTGTGTGAATGCCATCCATGACGCAATTTTTGTTTCTATCTCTTTTTTCAATTGGCTTGGTGCATGCTCAGTTAATTGAATATGAATGAAATCGTATCCCTCAATTAAACTACTCTCTTTTGCAGTCTCTTGGCTCATTATAATCTGAATACATGCATCTTCCTCTTCACTATCATCCTCCGAAAGAATGGATGCAATTCTAAACTTCTCTGTACAAAAATCTATATTTTGCTTTTTTTCCTCAAGTCGACCTAATACAAGATCGTCATTTTCTTGCAGCCCAAAAGTAGAGGATGAAGCATCATAATGCACAATCTTTAATATACAAGATAATTGATTTTCTGATTTTATAAACTCCACATTGTGTTTTTTCAAAAAATCAAGATATGCCCTCTGTGGTAACACTTTAATAACAATATCATCTGAAGGGATTGCACTGTACTGCTTTGCCTCATCAGGCACTTTATTCCATAATATCTTTTCCTCCTCATTCATCTGTGATTGTGAATTCAGATATTGGTTAAAATATGGAGGTACCTGATCTTTTTGAAACAAGACTGTACTATTTTTTGTTTCAGGCACAGCATATGTATAAATATTATCCCTGTATAAATCCAGCTCATCTAATATTTCAAAGGGAAATGCAATTTTTTCTTCATGAGAAATTTGATAGTTATTTAATTTCTTATAACTTCCAGATACACTGCTATATAAATCATAATTTGGCAAAACTTTCTCCAATACAAAACAACTGGAAAAGCAAAAAGAAGCTGTAGCAAACATAATACAAACCACTTGAAGTAATGCGGTACTCACACTAAATTGCTTAAATCTATATTTTTTTTCAAGCTTTTCAGAAGAATTCTTTAACCCAATAGAAATAGTGGAACCATGCTTATATTTATAATAATAAACACTTCCAAGTAATCCTATTGCCAACAAGCCACTTTCTGCCCCAAACTGCCGGAGCAGGGATTGCATGTAATATGTATTGTGTTTTCCAAAGATTTGCTGTAACACTGTATTCCCAACCAAACCAGAGATAAACAAACTTAAGAATAAGCTAAATATGAGAATACTTAAAATCCACCCCGCAAGAATTCGATGCTTTTCTTTTTCATCGAGACCTAACGCGGACAACAAAACCAACGTTTTTTGATTTCGAACAAAAAAAGTCCTGATCACCAGAATTTGCAAAAAAAGTAATAACATATTCACCAATACAATGTAGACCCATCTTGCACTTATAATATCCTCATTTTCAGTATATCCCAATCTCAAATAATCGTTCGCACATATAAAATTCGTTGGAATCTCTTCCAGAATTTGAAAAATGTCATTCTCTGCATTTTTTAAATCCAATTTTTTTTGTGAAATAATTGCTGATTGTGCAATTGTAACTGCTCCCTGCTTTCCACAAATAACAGAAGGATATGCTTTGTATCGATACATAGAACTAACAGTAGGAGCCAATACATAAGAATAATTTGAAATTACACCTGTCACTTCATACGAAACATTCCTACCTGCAACCGGTAAAGTAACCGTAGTAGGCAAAGATTTATTCTCAATGCCTAAAACTTTTAATAAATATTCCTCCACTACAATCTGACGAGATTCTTTTGGCCAATCTCCCTTTTGCTTTTTTATTCCTAATATGTCATATATCGTTTCGTCCATCGTCGCAATCTTTATTTTTGTATTTTTATATTCGGTATTGGAAACTATACCATAATAATCACACACATAACAATCTTCTAATTGCTCGATTGCTTTTTTTGTTTCTTTATTCACTTCTGGAATAACCGTTAAAAATGTTCCATACGAATTTACTACATTTTCCTCATTTGTCTTTATAATAGTTCCGCTCAGTGCAGAAAAAACAAGCAAAAACGAAAATCCCACAACCAATGAAATCGCAGAGCATACGGCAATTTTTTTATCATTTTCAATCAGGATGCGAATTAATTTTAAATACTTCGTTTTTTTCTTATACAACGCTAACTTCACCATCCTTGATTCGAATAATCTGCTCGCAGTTTTCAATCAGATTTTCTTCATGTGTCACTATAATAAACGTGGTATTGCATTCCTTGTGTAATTTATCAAATAGCTCTGTAATGATTCTTGTATTTTCTGTATCCAGATTTCCCGTAGGTTCATCTGCAAAAACAATTTTAGGTTTCATAAGCATTGCTCTTGCAATTGCAACTCTTTGCTGCTCTCCTCCCGATAACGCAAAGGGACTATTGTTTAGTAATTTTTTTATTCCCATCATTTCCACTAACATTTCAAAATATTCGTGGTCATATTGTTTCCCGTTTACATAAGAAGGACACAAAATATTTTCTTTTACATTGATACGTGGGATCAAATGATATGCCTGAAATATAAATCCAAAATTTTCTCCTCGTACTTTTGCTTTTTTAGAATCCCCCATGGATCTATAATTTATCCCTTCATAACATATATCCCCTTGCGACGGTTCATCTAATCCCGCAAGAATATTTAATAAAGTTGACTTTCCGCTTCCACTTTTCCAATAAATCAAGTTTATCGTTCCTCTATTAAACTGTAGATTTACCTGTCTTAAAACTTCTGTTTTTAAATTATTTCCCGGATATGTTTTAGAAATATTTTGACACTGTAATATTATTTTTTTCCTATTATCTTTCATTTTACTTACCTTAAAAACCTTTTTATTCTATCATTCATAATGTAATCTATCACTTTACATAAAGAATTTATGCGCACCTTGAACTATTCTACAACAACATACCATTGTTCAAGATACGCATATATATATTTCTATATTTCTATAATATCATTATAATTACAAGAAAACAAGTCTTCATTCTAACAGGCATCAAACACTATTAGTATGTCTCTATTGCTCCTTCTCCTTGTATTTCTCTCCCTGATGATGTCAAATCATCGGGTGTACCTACATTTATTGTATAAGTATTTTTTTTAATCTTACCATATTTTTGCTAATGGTAACTGCCGTCTGCAGGTCTAGATGTTCCAACATAGCCTTTTGCCAAAAAAACAGATCCATCTAGGACACAATATAATGCCACTTATCATCTACGATTTGCTCTCACGTCTTTCTTTTTTGTGTAACTACAGTCTGCAAAAATCATTTTATATATTTCATTATACTATGTCAAGTACCTTTTGTATAAGCTAAAATTGGTCAGCAAACTTTTTTCAAAAAACGCTTGACAATGACTTATACATATAGTAGAATATAGAAGCAGTTTGGCTGTAGCAATTCTAGGGGAATCATACAGCGGCAGTATCACGGTCTCCAAAACCGTTCACGGGGGTTCGAATCCCTCTTCCCCTGCTATCAGAAAGCACTTGAGATATTCTCAAGTGCTTTTTTTATGTAATAGGAAATTGCGATGCAATTTCCTATTACATAAAAAACGCTCCGCGAGGATGCGCAGACCGCGGAGATGGAGTTAATTGCTGCGCAATACCGCGGTCGCGCTAGAGTTTTGCAAGCAAAACTCTTTG
>JAFORL010000001.1 GCA_017393285.1 Lachnospiraceae bacterium | reverse complement strand
CCGCACTTTCTATTGTGACTGTTTTGATTTCAGCATTTTATCCTGCAAGAAGAGCCGTAGCTATCACGATTATTGACACACTTCGTCAAAACAGAGATATTAAGATTCTTAAGAGAGTTTTTCGAAAGGGAAAGCTTTCTTATAAACTGTTTGGATTTTCAGGGATGCTGGCAAAGAAAAATGGAATGAGAAATCCTAGAAAGCAAAGGACTATCGTTGCTTCTCTTTCTATCAGTATTTTGTTATTTATGACGGTATCATCGTTTGTAGCCTATTTGGAAGCATCTACAAGCGGTATTGAGAGTAAGGCAAGTTATGATGTGTTTTATAGTAATAGTAATGATGTAATGTTTAAAGAAGATTATATTGACCGTGTAAAAAAAGTGTTAGAAAAGGTTAAGGAAGTGGATCAGCTTTCTTATAGCTTTAGTGCAGATGGTTTTCTTGTTTGTAAGGAAGCTGATTTAAATACGAATAGTTTGGTGGAAACTGTCAGTGATAAAGCAATCGTTCAAATGAAGGTATTTTTTGTGGAAGATGAAAACTACAAAGAATTTCTGAAAAGGGAAGGATTAAGTCTTGATAAATATATGAGTACAGATCAGCTTTGTCCGGTTTATGATGACAGTTATAATTTTTACGATGAAAATTTAAAGAAAAGAATCTCCGGACATTATTTAAAGGAACATGGGTTGGAAAATACAAATTGTTATTGCATAAAATATAAGGACAGCGAGGCGTGTAAAAATTTAGAATTTTGTGGTGCGCATCTGAATGAAAATGGGGAGCCATATGTAGAGGTGGTGTATGAGATTCAGACAGAGGATGGTACGGATGATAAAGATGAGGAAAGAACAGCAAAAGAGATGTCGCAAACATTTGATTTAACAGCTGGCCATAGAATTGCAGGGTTATATCCCTTAGGTGTATTAAGTGGTAAAAATGATAAGAGCATAAATGTATTTTTACCATTTTCAGCTTGGAAAACAAATTTTCAAAAAATTCCATTAAAGTACAATTTATTCTTTGGAATGAAGGCAAAACAACATAAGGAATTAGTGGATAAATTGGATGGGAAAGAGATTTTTGATGAAGATTTTTCGTTTACGGATGATGATAGTGATTATTCAGGATATTATTCAGGATATTGCGGAGATCAAATAGATAGTATGAGAAGTGAAGTTGCAATGATTGTTCTAATTAAAGTATTTTCTTATGGATTTTTGATTATTGTTTGTCTGATTATTGTAGCAAATATATTTAATACCATTTCTACCAATATTATGCTTCGCAGGCAAGAGTTTGCAATGTTGCAATCTGTAGGAATGTCAAGAAAATCCTTGAAGCAGATGTTGCGATATGAAAGTATGATTTACGGAGTGAAAGCACTTATTTTTGGATTACCAATTTCGTTTTTTGCTTGTTATGGAATTTATAAGGCATTAGGCAATGAATTTAGATTTGACTTTTTTATTCCGATAGGTAATCTTTGTGAAGTAGTAGGAGGAATAGTTGCAATTGTATTTGCCAGTATGGTATATTCTAGAGAGAAGATTAAAAATGACAATCCAATAGAGACGTTAAGAAATGACATGATTTAACAGTTTAGCCGAGCAGGAAATAGGAAGCCAAAAGCCAAACACTGGCACTTTATTTCAAAATAACATCATTTTAAAGAGAGGTAAACAGATTTGCAGACAATATTATTGGTAGAAGATGATGAGGAGATTATCAGACACTTGACGAAATTTTTACAGGATGAACATTTTCAGGTGATTTCTGTAACAGGACAAAGGGATGCGTTAAAAGCAATCGAAGAAAAGGAAAGCATGATAGACCTGGTGCTTTTGGACATTTCTTTGGCTGAGGGAAATGGATTTGCAGTTTGTGCTGCGATAAAAAGTAACACGGATATTCCTGTTGTATTTTTGACAGCATCAGGGGATGAATATAGCACCGTAACCGGACTTGATATGGGAGCTGATGACTATATTGCTAAGCCATTTCGTCCTAGAGAATTGATGTCAAGAATCAGAAATGTTCTTCGAAGAACCGGAAAGAGTAATTCTATTTTAAAGTTAGCGAATGTTTCCATTGATGCAAACAGTGGAACGGTTCAAAAAAACGGAAGTGAGATTTTTCTTTCTGCATTGGAATACCGTTTGCTGCTGATTTTTGCAAATCATAAAGGACAGGTCCTTTCAAGAAATCAATTGTTGGATGAAATCTGGGATGTTGCCGGTGATTTTGTAAATGACAACACACTTACCGTATACATTAAGAGGTTGCGGGAAAAAATAGAAGATGATCCGGGCAAACCGAAAATCATAAAAACAATAAGAGGATTGGGGTATCGGGCAGAATGAGTATGTTAAGAAACCGTCAGATGAAGGTAGATCTTGTAGTATCTATGTTTACAATCATTATTATGTTAGTAGTAGGGATTGGTTTGGGTTGTTTGAAAGTAACCCTTTTAATAGGTGCAATCCTAATGCTATTTATCGGATATCATTTTTTTGTGGAACTTAGAAGATATAAGACCATTGCTAAATTAAACGAAAATCTGGATGAAATGTTACATCAAAGGAGACATACGATTTTTGAAGATTGCGAGGAAGGGGAATTGGCAATTCTTGCGACAAACTTAAATAAATTGGTGAGAAATCTGCGGGAACAGGTAGATGCAGAGCAGTTGTCTAAAAAGCAGCTGGCAGACGCTATGGCAGATATTTCTCATCAAATTAAAACACCACTAACGTCTATCAATCTTTTGTTGTCAAAGCTTCGAAAGGATGGCTTGGAGAAAGAAAAAGAGATGGAGGCAATTGTTGAAATTACAAAGCTAACTTCAAAAATTGAATGGCTGATTTATGCCTTATTAAGAATTGCAAAGCTGGATGCCGGGGCAATTACCTTAAAACAGGAAGAAATTTCCTTAGCGTTGTTGTTAAAGGAAACAGAGGAGCATTTGGCAATTCCTATGGAATTAAGAGGAGTACAGTTTGTATATGAGAAAGATGACAGTATAAAAGCTACCATTGATAAATCATGGACTTTGGAAGCTGTAGAAAATATTGTGAAAAACTGTATGGAACATACACCGGAAGGGGGAAGGGTGAAAGCGAAAGTTTCAGAAAATCCCATTTATTCGGAAATTCGCATTACAGATACAGGCGTTGGAATTGCGAAGGAAGATTTGCCACATATATTTGAACGTTTTTATAAGGGAAAGCATTCCGATAAAAACAGTGTAGGAATTGGACTGGCATTGGCGAGACAAATCGTAAATTCACAAAATGGAACAATCACAGCACAAAATCGTAAGAATAAACAGGGTGCAGAATTTTGTATCCGTTTTTACAAAACAGTAGTATAAAAGAACGTTAAAGAAACAGACAACTACAGTATTTCAGCAGTAGCTTTCATCCAATCGAACTTCGCTATAGCTTGTTCTCTTAGGAAAGCCTTGCATACCAGTTTTCTGACCTTCGCTTTGACCTAATGGTCTTTACGTAGGTCGAAAACTGTGCAAAAGAAACAGTAGTTGTCTCGTCTTTGACGTTCTTTTGTATTAATCAATTGAATAATTGGTAATGAGTAAATGCTCCGCATTTTTATCGTTTCGATCCTGAAAGCTAACAAAGTATTTTTTATCAAATTTGTGAAGCTGAAGTTTATCCCCATTGGCACAAGGTGTTTCCTGTGGATATAAAGAAAGAATAAAATCTGTATTTTTAATG
>JAFORL010000101.1 GCA_017393285.1 Lachnospiraceae bacterium | reverse complement strand
TTGTGTAATAGGAAATTGCGATGCAATTTCCTATTACATAAAAAACGCTCCGCGAGGATGCGCAGACCGCGGAGATGGAGTTAATTGCTGCGCAATACCGCGGTCGCGCTAGAGTTTTGCAAGCAAAACTCTTTGTTCATTGATATCAAATACATCGCAGTGGCGAGTTATGAAATAAGCTTATAGGTTAGCTGAGTTACATAACATTCATCGGACAAGACTGCCTTGGAGTCACCACCATGTATAAAAGCGGTTTTACATTAGAATTGTTTTGTAATATTATAAATGCACTGGAGTTTTAAATCCAAAATGCTTTGTGCTATTGATGATAATTGGCAAATATTATATATTATATATAGAAGTAAGATAAGAAAATCAAGGAGATTAGTGAAATCTTGTAAAGTGTATTATGAAAAAGCTATCCCATTTTTGGGGGCTTATACAAGTCTATTTTAGTGTATTAAATTGATATTACCATCAAGGAAAGAGGAGCTTCCTGTACAATTTAAATATAGGAAATTCTGAGTAAGCAGATTGAGAAAAAATATACCTCAGTGTAAAATAAGATTACTGACTGACCGGTTAGTAAAATCCTATTGAACAGTGAGGTATACAAAATGAATTACAACATGCAAAACAAGAAAAGAGGAGGGCTATTTATGAAAAAATAATATTGTAAAACGTGTGTTAGTGATTGCGCTGCTCATAGCTACTACGAACATGACTATGGCATGTGGAATGGATGAGAAAGAGTCATGTATAGTGCAAATAAAGTAAAACCATTTTTGTTTATGTTCGTGTTAGAAAGGGAACCTGTGGAGAGAACAGTAGGAGAAGATATTTTCCTCTACGTGAAGTGTAGGGGGATTATAACAAACCTGTTTTAGTTGGGGAAAAATTGAAAGAAAAATTAGAATGGAAGGGTGAAAGATGTTAAAAATTTATATTTGTGAAGATATTGCAATACAAAGACAGAGAATAAAAGAAATTATTGAAAATGTAATTGTTATGGAGTCCATCGATTTTAAAATTGCCTGTGTGGCGGATAATCCATATGAAATTTTGCAGGTTGCGAAAAGGTCAGAAGATGTAGGAATTTATTTCCTTGATATTGATTTAGGAACAAATATGGATGGCTTAGAGTTAGCAAAAAGAATTCGTGCATATGATCCAAGAGGATTTATTATATTTATTACCACACACTCTGAGATGAGTTATTTAACATTCTTGTATAAATTAGAAGCGATGGATTTTATATTAAAAGATTGGGATGATGCAGAAGTTCGTGAAAGGGTATACCAATGTATGCTCGATGCGCATGAGAGAGTGGCATCAAGAAAAAATCATGTGCAAGATACTTTTCATGTGAAAGTAAATGATCGACAATACCATATTCCATATGATGATATTTTATTTTTTGAGACCTCTAAAAGCGCACATAAAATAATTCTACATGGCAAGAATCGAATCATGGAATTTTATGGCAAGATAAAAGACTTGGAGAACAGTTTAGATGACCGTTTTTATCGATGTCATTGCTCTTATTTAATCAATAAACATAATATTGAAGAAATTGATTATGAGGCAAAAATAATATATTTGAATGGTGGAGAAGAGTGTGAAATGTCTACACGCATGATGCGGGGACTAAAACGCTGGCTGAAAAAATAGAAATGACAGGTTTTCTGGTAGTATGATATTTGGCTTTTAAATAGAAATGACAGGTTTCTAGTAATATGTTTCTTAGCAAGCGAGTTTGCATGAGACTGGGCTTTTGCATACACTTTTAAAGCAAATGTGGATTCTACTATTGATTTATATGGAAATCGCGTATATAATTTTAAGTAGATTCTGGTACTTAGTGAATGAAGGTGGCTGGGATTGTATAGTTTGTGGTGTGCATTATTTTAGGGTTGGTAGACGCTGCCAAACAGGAAATGACTGTTTTTGCCGCATTACCATGTATAAAAGTGAATGTAAGACTGCAAATGGCGTGGAAACAATATTCAAGAGAAAGGAATAGGTTAGGACAATGAAAGAATTTCAACCAATTAAAGAAGGAAAAGTACGTGAAGTATATGACAATGGAGAGAGTTTAATTATCGTAGCAACAGACCGTATCTCTGCGTTTGATGTGATTTTGAAGAACAAAGTGACAAAAAAGGGTGCGATTTTAACACAGATGTCTAAGTTCTGGTTTGATTTTACAAAGGATATTGTTCCTAATCATATGTTATCTACTGATGTAAAAGATATGCCTGAATTTTTCCAACAAGATAGATTTGATGGAAATAGTATGATGTGTAAGAAGTTGGAGATGCTTCCAATTGAATGTATTGTTCGTGGATATATTACTGGTAGTGGTTGGGCTAGTTATAAGGAAAATGGTACTGTATGTGGTATCAAGTTACCAGAAGGTCTTGTTGAGTCTGATAAGTTGCCTGAGCCAATTTATACACCAAGTACAAAGGCTGAAATTGGTGATCATGATGAAAATATTTCTTTTGAGAAGAGTATCGAAGTGCTTGAAAAACAGTTCCCAGGTAAGGGAGAGGAATATGCTACAAAGATTAAGGATTGCACCATCGCATTATACAAGAAGTGTGCAGACTATGCTTTGAGCAAGGGCATTATCATTGCAGATACAAAGTTTGAATTTGGTTTAGATGAAAATGGAAATGTTGTAATTGGTGATGAAATGTTAACACCAGACAGTTCTCGTTTTTGGCCATTAGAAGGATATAAAGCAGGACAGGGACAGCCTTCTTTCGATAAGCAGTATGTAAGAGATTGGTTAAAGGCTAATCCTGAAAGTGATTATTTATTACCAGATGAGGTTGTAAATAAGACTGTTGAAAAGTATGAAGAGGCTTATGAATTATTGACAGGCAAGAAATTTGATAAATAATCTTTTAAACCATAAAAAAATCAGGGGCAGAAATGCTCCTGATTTTTTATGTAATAGGAAATTGCGATGCAATTTCCTATTACATAAAAAACGCTCCGCGAGGATGCGCAGACCGCGGAGATGGAGTTAATTGCTGCGCAATACCGCGGTCGCGCTAGAGTTTTGCAAGCAAAACTCTTTG
>JAFORL010000100.1 GCA_017393285.1 Lachnospiraceae bacterium | reverse complement strand
GTAACCAAGAAGGAACCTGAACCTTTGCCTGCTAATTTTGATGAAGATTTGCCCAAAGAGGAAGAGGAGATTCGGGAGAAAAAAACAGGAAAGACAGAAGAAAAAATAACTGAAAAAAACACCTCACAGGCAGAAGAATCTGAAATTGTAGAGAAAATAGAAACCGCAGAAAATAATAAACTTTTAGAAGAAATGGAAAGTATACAAGCGTCCCAAAAGGCAGAGAAAATAGAAACTGCAGAAAACTCCAAACAGGCAGAAGAAGCGGAAGCTATAGTTGAACCAGATGGGATGAATACAGAAGAAGCGGAAGCCATAGTTGAACCGGATGGGATGAATGTAGAAGAAGAATCGAAACAGAAAAAAGAAAAAGAAATTTTTCGTTTTCTGCATATTTTATGGAGCTGGAGAAAAAAAATTAAAATATGGTATAAAAATAGAGGAAAACTTCTGAAAAAAATCCGGAAAATGCCGAAAAGATTATTGGAGGAAGCGCAACCACTTCGTATGTTCTTAAAAAAGGAAGAAAATAAAAAAGGCTTTGGTATGACTTACCGCGTGGTCATGACTTTGTTGAAACATGGCGGACCTAAGAAATGGAAAGGTTATATTCGATTTGGTATGCAAAATCCTGCTGATACAGGAAAAGTCTTGGGCATCATTGGTGCAGTCACCGGATTGTTGGGCTGGATGCCACAGGTAGAAGCCGATTTTACCAAAGAAATTTTTGTGGCAGATCTCGTCGCTAGCGGAAGAATAAGACTCGTGGTGATTTTGAAATATGGAATCCAGTGGTTTATAGATGATAATGTTGTAACTTTTAGGGAGGAAATTGAACAGTTAAGGAGGAAATAAAAATGACAGATAAGGAAAAAAAGAATGGATTGGGAGATACGGTAGAAGCCTTGTTTCAAGGTTTAGATAATTTTATTAGCACAAAAACCGTTGTGGGTGAAGCTGTAAAATTTGATGATGGTACCATCATTTTACCATTAGTTGATGTGAATTTTGGTGTAGGTGCCGGTGCATTTAATAACCAAGAAAAAAATAAGCAAAATGCAGGCGGTGGCTTAGGGGGTTCTATGCAACCTAGTGCAGTTTTGGTAATACAAAATGGAACTACAAAACTTGTGAATATTAAAAATCAAGATACCGTTACTAAGATTTTGGATATGGTCCCTGATTTTGTGAATAAGTTTTTGGCAGGAAAAGATCAAAAAGATGATGATTTAGACATCTTGGAATGATTGTGATACAAAAGCATAATTTTACAAAAATTATGCTTGCATTTTATCCTATTATTTGTTAAAATGTTTTTTGTTTGGTGCATGCCAATTTAGGAATGTACAATAAGCGTAAGGAGGTGCTTTTAATGGCTAAATGTGCAATTTGTGAAAAAGGCGCTCATTTTGGTATCCAAGTGAGCCACTCACATAGAAGAAATAACAAGATGTGGAAATCTAATGTAAAATCTGTAAAGGTTAAGGTTAATGGTGCAGCAAAGAAGATGTATGTTTGTACTTCTTGCCTTAAGTCAGGTTTAGTAGAGCGTGCGTAATGCTAGTTAGGAACCCGGTTGGATGACCGGGTTTTTCTTTTTTTGATGCTTTTTATGGACAATTACAGAAAAAAAGGTTATAAGATAAAATTAATAAAATGGCAATACAAATGATGGCATAAAGTTTGCTGGGAATAAAAAGCATGATAATCATACCCGTTGCAATCCAAAAAAAAATAAATCCAAGTAATTGTTTCATTTTGCTACCTCATAAAAAAAGAGTGGAAATTCAGAAGAAAATCGGTTATACTAAACAGTGTATGTATAAGAAATCTAAAGTATGCAGAAGAGACGGCAGGATCATCGAACTGCATTTGGATACGTGAAGAGAAATAATGACAGAAAGGACCCAGAATTTCTTCACGATGATGATTGGGCACTATCTTGCAAGATAGGTAGGGTATACGGATATGAAGGGACATATTTCAAATGAAAATGGAGAAGTATTAATTGATAATGAAGTATTAGCCAAGTATGCTGGCTCTGCAGCAGTAGAGAATTTTGGTATCGTTGGCATGGCATCTGTAAATATGAAAGATGGCTTGGTGAAGCTATTAAAGAAAGAAAGCGTGAGTCATGGTGTGAATGTAGTTGTAGATGATAATAATCAGATTACAATTGGTTTGCATATTATTGTGGCTTATGGTGTGAGTATCTCCGCTGTATGTGAGAATTTGATCCAAAATGTAAAATATAAAGTTGAAGAATTTACAGGTATGGAAGTAGAAAAGATTAATGTATTTGTGGAAGGCGTTAGGGTAGTAGATTAATTTGGGGCAAGGTTTGAAATAATTACCAGGTGTTTAGATGAAGGAGGATAAGGTTGTGAGTATCAAAGCAATCGATGCGACAATGCTGCAAAAGATGTTTATTGCTGGTGCAAAGAACATTGAGGCAAGAAAAGAATATATCAATGAATTGAACATATTTCCAGTACCAGATGGTGATACCGGTACCAATATGACGTTGACTATTTTAGCAGCTGCTAAGGAAGTGGCAGCAATCGAGGAGCCTACTATTGCTAATTTAGCTAAGGCAATTTCCAGTGGTTCTTTACGTGGCGCCAGAGGTAACTCTGGTGTAATTTTGTCCCAATTGTTTCGAGGTTTTACAAGAGAAATTGCAGAGCATGAGGAATTGACAGTTCCCGTATTGGCAAAGGGTATTGAAAAGGCAAAGGAAACAGCATACAAAGCTGTTATGAAGCCAAAAGAGGGTACCATTTTAACGGTTGCCAAAGGTGGTGCTGAAAAAGCAAAAGAGCTTGCAAACCAAACAGATGATGTGCAGGAATTTTGTGGTCAAGTCATTGCATATATGAACGAAGTGCTTTCAAAGACACCGGAGATGTTGCCGGTTTTGAAGGAAGCAGGTGTGGTGGACTCTGGCGGGCAAGGTTTGGTCACAGTTTTAGAAGGTTGTTATGATGCCTTGATGGGCAAACAAATTGATTTTGACAGTCTTAAGGCAGCACCTGTTCAGAAGATTGCTTCTAAGATGGATTCTAGTGAAGTGTCCACAGCTGACATTAAGTTTGGTTACTGTACAGAATTTATTATTTTATTGGAAAAAGAATTTAATTTAGATACGGAATTAGATTTTAAGGCTTATTTGAGTGGCATTGGAGATTGTGTAGTGGTAGTTGCAGATGATGAAGTGGTAAAGGTGCATGTGCATACAAATGATCCGGGATTGGCAATTCAAAGGGCTTTGACTTATGGTTCTTTGACTAGTATGAAGATTGACAATATGCGTGAGGAACACAATGAGAAAGTCATTAGAGAAGCAGAACAGAAATCGGCGCAAGAGGAAAAACAAGAGGAACCTAAGAAGCCATTTGGCTTTATCAGTGTATCTGTAGGAGAAGGTTTGAGCGAGATTTTTACAGGACTTGGCGTGGATTATTTGATCGAAGGCGGTCAGACTATGAATCCAAGTACGGAAGATATGTTGCAGGCAATTGAAGCTGTCAATGCAGATACTATTTTCATTTTGCCTAATAATAAAAATATTATTTTGGCAGCAGAGCAGGCAGCAGAATTGACAGAAGACAAGAAGGTTATAGTCATTCCTACCAAGACAATTCCACAAGGAATTGCAGCACTTATCAATTTTATGGAAGAAGCTTCTCCGGAAGAAAATATGGAACAAATGCTTCAAGAAATGAAACAGGTAAAAACAGGTCAAGTGACTTATGCAGTGCGTGATACCTCCATAGATGGAAAAGAAATTCATATTGGAGATATTATGGGAATTGGTGAGTCAGGAATTGAAGCAGTGGGAAAAGATATTGCTGGAACCACAGTTTCTCTTTTATCTGGAATGATTGATTCAGACGCAGAATTGGTATCTGTATACTATGGTGCAGAAGTGACAGAGGACGATGCCAATGTACTTGCTGAGAAAATTACAGAGGTTTTCCCTGACGTTGAGGTAGAAGTAGAGTTTGGTGGACAACCAGTGTATTATTATATTTTATCTGTAGAGTAATCTGCCAAGATGAATGGGCTGCTAGGATATATAGAATTTTGCATAGGAATTTTGCGAAAGGATTCATCTTCCATGGCTGGCACAAAATAAAGCGTGCAGATAAAGAAGATTGATTTGTTATTTTTGCATATACATGTAGTGTCTATTTCGTATAGAAATAAAAAGATATTCTGAAAAATAGGGGCTGTTGCACGAAGAAAAACATCATGAGATATCGTTCATCATTTACAAAATATGTACTGTATCAGCTGTGATGAAATCTTAATGCGATAGTCCTTTTCATATACAAAAGTGTCCACATTTGTGAGAGTAAGAAAGCAGTAGAACAAAGTGTGCAGGGCTATCCGAACAGTTACGGAAAGCGCTTTGTATGCGTGTAATGGTTTGTACTATAGAAAAATGGAGATCGAACATGAAAGAAACAGATTCAATCCTTGTAATCAAAGGCATAGGAGAAAAAGCAAAACAAAAATATGAAAAACTGGGTATTAGAACGGTTGGAGATTTGCTGGAACATTATCCCAAGCAATATGATATCTATAAACCAATATGTCCCATAAAAGATTTAGTGGAAGGAGAGGTGCAGGCAATAGAGGGAATGATTGCATCCACACCCAAAAGTACGAAGATTCGACATTTGCATATTTTGAGTTGTACCTTGGAAGATGGAACCGGAAGTATTCGTATTTCATGGTTCAATATGCCATTTCTACGCAACACGTTACATGCAGGGACAAGATATATTTTCAGAGGAAAAGTAAGTAGAAAAAATGGTATCCTGCAAATAGATCAACCACAGATGCTTACGAAAGAGCAATTCTATAATCAATTGCATAAGCTACAACCTATTTATGCTTTGACTGCAGGTTTGACAAATCAAAGTATTAGTAAGTCGGTCGCGCTTGTATTGAAGGAAGGTGAGCTGGATTCTGATTATTTACCTTTGGAGATAAGAAAAAAATATCAGTTGCAAGAGAGAAAAAAAGCACTAAGAGCAATCCATTTTCCTAACAATAAGGAAGAGATGATAACTGCTAGAAGAAGGATTGTCTTTGATGAATTTTTTCTTTTTGCATTGGCTTTACATTGGTTAAAAACCAAAAAAGTAAAACAAAAAAATGCATTTATTATGACAGATGTTTCTGCTTGTAATGATTTGATAGAAAAATTACCCTATGCATTGACAGATGCCCAAATGAGAGCGTGGAAAGAAGTGCAGTCGGATCTTTCGGGACAGGGGGTTATGAATCGTTTGATCCAAGGAGATGTTGGATCGGGTAAAACCATTATTGCAGTATTAACCTTGTTGATGACAGTGAAAAATGGACATCAGGGCGCCATTATGGTACCTACGGAGGTTTTGGCAAAGCAACATTATGAAAGTTTTTGTCAATTGCTCTCTCCATATGGGGTGAAAGTGGGGCTGTTAGTAGGTTCTATGACAGCAAAAGAAAAGCGTGAGATGTATCAAAAAATTGAGGCAAAGGAAGTGGAAATTATCATAGGCACCCATGCTTTGATACAGGAAAAGGTGATTTATGCGGATTTGGCTACAGTCATCACAGATGAACAGCATCGCTTTGGTGTAAAACAAAGAGAAAGTTTTTCGGGAAAAGGAGCAGATGTACATGTTTTGGTTATGAGTGCAACCCCGATTCCAAGAACATTGGCTATTATATTATACGGGGATTTGGATTTATCTGTTATTGACCAATTACCAGGTAACCGATTGCCAATAAAAAATTGTGTGGTAAATACCCATTATCGTCCAACAGCCTACGATTTTATTGCAAAACAGGTTTCGCAAGGCAGACAGGCATATGTAATTTGCCCGATGGTAGAGGAAAGTGAAAATATAGAAGCGGAAAATGTGTTGGATTATGCAGAACGACTGCAGTCCATTTTACCACCCTCTGTGCAGGTGGCATCTCTACATGGTAAGATGCGTCCAAAAGAAAAAAATGATATTATGGAAAATTTTGCAGAGGGAAAGATAGACGTTTTGGTATCTACCACTGTCGTGGAGGTTGGAATAAATGTGCCGAATGCTACGGTAATGATGATAGAAAATTGTGAACGGTTTGGTTTGGCACAATTGCATCAGCTGCGAGGACGTGTGGGACGAGGGAAATATCAATCCTACTGCGTTTTTATGACAGGTCATGAAAGCAAAGAAACCAAGGAACGTATGGAAATTATGGGTAAATCCAACGACGGTTTTTTGATTGCGGAACAAGATTTAAAACTGAGGGGACCAGGAGATTTATTTGGTATTCGACAAAGTGGTGTATTGGCTTTTAAAATGGCAGATGTATTTCAGGATGCTTCCATTTTGAAAGAGGCCTATGAAGCCGCAAAAGAGGTTACGGAGCAGGAAGCATTAGCGCTATATAAAAAATATGAAAGATTAAGAGATAAGATTGGCATATATAGTATGGAAGTTAGTTTGTAGTATAAATATTACGATCATTACAACTGTTATGAAAATCGTAATTCTATATCTAGACTTTTTAAATGTAATCATATATAATGGAAGGTATGTATTGCAATTTCTATCACAATAGAAAAACAAGGCTAAAGAGTAGCTGGACAATGGAGGTAATTTCATGTATAAGATTGTAAAGAAAAGAACATTGGCAAACAACATCGTGCTTATGGATATTGAAGCACCTAGAGTAGCAAAACATTGTTATCCGGGACAGTTTGTAATTGTGAAGATGGATGAAAAAGGAGAAAGAATTCCTTTGACTGTATGTGATTATGACAGAGAACAGGGAACTGTAACAATCGTATTCCAAACAGTAGGTGCATCTACACAAAAAATGGCACAGTATGAAGTTGGCGAAGCATTTCGCGATTTTGTAGGACCATTGGGTTGCAAATCTGAGTTGATTGATGAAGATCCAGAAGTATTAAAGAAAAAGAAAATTTTGTTTGTAGCTGGTGGGGTAGGTACAGCTCCAGTATATCCACAGGTAAAATGGATGAAAGCACAAGGCTACGATGTAGATTGTATCATTGGTGCTAGAAATAAAGATTTGATTATCTTGGAAGAAGAAATGAAGCAAGTTGCAAAGAATACATATGTATGTACAGACGATGGTTCTTATGGCTTCAAGGGAAATGTAAATGATCAGATTAAAGATTTGATTGAAAACCAAGGTAAGAATTATGATTTAGTAATTGCTATTGGTCCAGTTATCATGATGAAATTTGTCTGCATTTTGACAAAAGAATTAAATATTCCTACTGTTGTAAGTATGAATCCAATTATGGTTGATGGTACTGGTATGTGCGGTGCTTGTCGTTTGATGGTTGGCGGAGAAGTAAAATTTGCTTGCGTAGATGGTCCTGAATTTGACGGACATTTGGTTGATTTTGACCAGTCTATGAAGAGACAACAAATGTACAAGACAGAAGAAGGTCGTGCAATGTTGAAATTACAAGAAGGTGACACCCACAAGAATGGTGGATGTGGTTGCGCAGACAAATAAACACATATCAAATATAAACTAGTAACAGATTCTCACAGAAAGTACAGTTACTAGTGTGAAGTTTGTATAAAAGAGTGAAACAACTGAAAGGAGAAGTCTTATGGCAATCGAAGTAGATGTATTAAAAAGAGTACCTGTTAGAGAACAGGAGCCAAAGAAGAGAGCAACAAATTTTGAAGAAGTTTGTTTAGGATATAATTTAGAGGAAGCACAGGCAGAGGCATCTCGTTGTATTAATTGTAAAAATGCACAATGTGTAAAAGGATGTCCAGTTAATATTGATATTCCTGGTTTTATTAGCAAGGTAAAAGAAGGAGATCTTGCTGGTGCCTATGAAGTAATCAGTAAGTATTCTGCATTGCCAGCTGTTTGTGGTCGTGTTTGTCCACAAGAATCACAATGTGAATGCAAATGTATTCGAGGCATCAAGGGAGAGCCAATTTCTATTGGTAAGTTAGAGCGTTTTGTGGCTGATTGGGCGAGAGAAAATGGTGTATCACCAAAGGTTGATGTAGAGAAGAAGAACAAGAAGGTAGCTGTCATTGGTTCAGGTCCTGCAGGTCTTACCTGTGCAGGTGATTTGGCAAAGATGGGATATGACGTAACAATCTTTGAAGCTTTACATGAGGCTGGTGGTGTATTGTCTTACGGTATTCCGGAATTCCGTCTTCCAAAGCGTACAGTTGTAGCTGCAGAAGTAGAAAATGTAAAGAAATTAGGCGTTAAAATTGAAACCAACGTAGTAATTGGTAAAGCTACTACTATTGATGAATTGATGGAAGAAGAAGGATTTGATGCAGTATTTGTTGGTTCTGGTGCAGGATTACCTAAATTTATGGGGATTGCAGGAGAAAATGCAAATGGTGTATTCTCTGCTAATGAATATTTAACCAGAAGTAATTTGATGAAAGCATTTGACGAATCTTATGATACACCAATTGTTGGTGGTAAGAAGGTTGCAGTAGTTGGTGGTGGTAACGTAGCCATGGATGCTGCCAGAACAGCACTTCGTCTTGGTGCAGAAGTGCATATTGTATACCGTCGTAGTGAGGAAGAACTTCCAGCACGTGTGGAAGAAGTACATCATGCAAAAGAAGAAGGTATTATTTTTGACTTGTTAACCAACCCAAAAGAAATTTTGGTTGACGAAAATGGTGCAGTTTCAGGAATGAAAGTTGTAAAGATGGAACTTGGTGAGCCAGATGAATCTGGTAGAAGAAGACCAGTGGAAGTTCCAGGGTCTGAGTTCGTATTAGATGTAGATACCGTAATCATGTCACTTGGTACAAGTCCAAATCCATTGATTGCTTCTACAACTGACGGATTGGAAACGAACAAATGGGGATGTATCATTGCAAAAGAAGAAAATGGAGAAACAACCAAGAAAGGTGTATATGCCGGTGGTGACTCTGTAACAGGTGCAGCAACTGTTATTCTTGCTATGGGTGCTGGAAAGGCAGCTGCCTCTGGTATCGATGCATATTTATCTAAATAAATGGACATGCCTGATTCGCAGGCGTCACAGTATATGAAAGCGAATTGCATTAGAGCTGTGTTGCTCTCGTAATTCCAGACGTACAAATGAAGAGTTTTGCTGGGACAGATTTTGTCCTTGTGCATTGAAATAAAAAGGAATCTCCAAAACAAGTTTGGCGATTCCTTTTTACATAATTAGGAAACAAAATTGCTTTGTAGTTACTAGGATAGATTAAAGTAGAAAATATTTGTAACAATGCAGCCCTTGGCTGAACGATTACAAGTATTTGGTATGGAGAAGGGAATGAGGATATGAAGACAATAGTAGAGAGAACGGAACTACAGGAAGAGGATACTTGGAAGTTAGAGGATTTATTTCTTACTGATTCAGAATGGGAAGAAACTTATAAGAAATATTATGAAAAATCTGAACAAATGTTACAGTGGAAGGGGAAGGTGACGGATTCTTTAGAAAATTTTTCTGCATTTATGGCATTGTATTGCGAGATGAGTCCGGCAATAGAACGGCTTTATGTGTATGCACATGAAAAATATCATCAAGATACCACCAATGCAACTTACCAGGCATTGTCTGAAAAAGCAACTGCTTTGGCAGTGAGATTTTCAGCTAGTGTAGCATACTTTGAACCGGAAGTGTTGGCTATGGAGGATGAGGCATTTGATACGTTACAGAAAAAATGGTTGGAGTTGTCTAAACCGGCACAAGAAGAAGCATATATTCGTTTCTTTGGGGAGATTCGTAGAGGAAAAGCCCACAGGCTTTCCACAGAATTAGAGGAACTTCTGGTACAGGCCAAGGAACCTTTAACCAATGCCAATACCGTATTTTCTATGTTTAATAATGCAGATTTGACCTTTTCTCCTGTGGTATTAGAAAATGGAGAAAAACTAGAATTGACCCATGGTAATTTCTCGACACTAATCAAACATAAGGAACGTTCTGTAAGAAAGCAGGCTTTTGAATCTATGCATAGGGCTTATGGAAAATTTGAAAATACACTAGCTGCCATGTATAGCACAAATGTAAAAACAGATATCTTTTATTCTAAGGTAAGAAAATATAAATCTTCTTTGGCACAGGCATTGGATAAAAGTCATATTCCGGAACAGGTATATGAAAATTTGATTTCTGTCGTACATGAGAATTTATCGCAATTGCATCGTTATATGAAAATTAGAAAAAATGCCCTAGGTGTAGATACCTTGCATTTGTATGATGTATATGTACCTATGGTAGATACAGCAGAAAAGAAGGTTACATTTTCTGAAGCAAAGGATATTGTAAAAGAAGGTTTAAAACCCTTAGGCGAAGAATATGCACAGATTTTAGATGAAGGCTTTCGCAATCGTTGGATTGATATCTATGAAAATAAAGGAAAGCGTAGTGGTGCTTATTCTTGGGGTTGCTATGGCGTACACCCATATGTCTTGTTAAATTACCAAGAAGATTGGAATAGTGTATTCACCTTGGCACATGAGATGGGACATGCCTTACATTCCTATTTTTCTAATCGAACACAGGCCTATGTGACTGCTGATTATGAAATATTTGTGGCAGAGGTAGCTTCTACTTGTAATGAAGCACTTTTGATTCATTATTTATTAGAAAATACAAAAGATAAAAAACAACGAGCATATTTTATCAATTATCAGTTGGAACAATTTAGAACTACATTATTTAGACAGACGATGTTTGCGGAGTTTGAATGGAAAGTACATAGTTTAGCAGAGTCTGGAGAAGCTTTGACAGCGGCAAAATTAAAAGAAATTTATTTTGAGTTGAATCAATTATATTTTGGTAAAGATACGGAGATTGATGAAGAAATAGCAATGGAATGGGCTAGAATCCCACATTTTTATACATCTTATTATGTGTATCAATATGCAACTGGTTATGCAGCAGCGATAGCCCTTTCTGCAAGAATTTTGAAAGAAGGAAAAAAGGCTATTGATGATTATATCGGTGGTTTTTTATGTGGGGGTGGTTCAAAGGATCCAATTGATTTGCTAAAAATTGCCGGTGTAGATATGGGGCAGCCTTCCGCTGTGCAAGCGAGTTTAGATGTGTTTAAAAACTTGTTAGATCAGATAGAAGAAATCTTATAAAAAAAGAGTCTATGCTGGGAGTGAGATTTGGGTAACAGTTCGGCTGGGGGCTGAACTGTTACCGCTTGCAGCAAGCTATCGCATGCAAATTGCTGCGAGCTTGGCAAAAAAAAGTATCTATACGCCCGCCCTTGCACAGCATAGTGTACAGAGCTAGCTGAACTGTTATAGATTGGTGCTTTTTTGTGACAATGGCTTTGTTGCCACCGTAAGTCCTTTGGGTAAACATTTATTTTTCGTCTTGGATAATAATAGGGCTATGTTGAAATTCTGAACCTAAATCATAACCAAATTTATCCATGCAAATGCGTCTATAGAGATGAGCGGTATCTAATTCTTTCTTGAATTGTGCATAGCTTGTTGGGGATAGTTGCTGTTTTGCATCTGCGACTTTTGTAATAACAGGAATTTGATTGGTTTGTTTTAGCAAACCACAGGCAGAACGTTTGGAACCCAGTAATCTTACATAAGGGGCTGGCTCCTCTGAAGCTCTTTTTTTAACAGATAATAAAATGTGCAACAAGCTACGGTAAATCCTTGTATGTACAAGTTCTTTGGATTTTAGCAAATCAGTAAATGCGGAAATAGTGGTAAAAGAAGGTAAATTTTTTATGATTTTTTTCTCCAAGCTGTGATTGCAATCCTCGTAAATATCGTACTGTGATGTTTGTAAAAGTTTGTAATATAATAAAGTAGAAAAATCATCTATTTCGACGGGAAAGGATTTTCTTTCTGCTTCTGCTAAAATTGGATAGGCAGTGTCGGGAATACAGTCCTGACAGTTTTCTAGATGCCCTGTTATTTTATATTGTGTGCGAATGGCAGAAGCGGAAGGAAAAGTACTGGTTAAATCCGTATCATGATAATTATTTTCTCTGTAAATAGGCAAACTTGTTAAATGACAATGGGGAATGGTAAGTTTCGCTTTTTCGTATTCGATTGCCAAGATATTGTTAGGGGATGATAGAAACCCTTGGATTTCTTCTGGGGTACAATCGGATAATGGTGTATGATGTGCGAAAATGGCATTTTGTCTTGCCAGGGGGTAGGGTAAACCTGTCTTTAAGGCACTTTGTAAACTTTCTTCATATTCCTTGGGAGGAGCAGAAAGAAATTTTGCAACTTCTATCAATAAAGACGGTTGTTGCGTTTCACAGCCGTAACTCAGCCCATCTATAAAGCCTAAGCGATGGAGAATGGAGACACCTCCATAGGCAAATTGTTCTGCGGAGGCTGTAGAAAGCTGAAGCGGTAGTTGTAATACCATGTCTGCACCAGCAGCTAAAGCCATACGGGTTCTGGTGTATTTGTCTGTAATAGCAGGTATCCCACGTTGTACATAATCACCACTCATGAGCACCACTACAAAATCTGCATTGCTTTGTTTTTTGACTTTTTGGATTTGATATGAATGTCCATTGTGAAAAGGATTATATTCTGCGATAATACCGATTGTTGTCATAAGTTTGTTCCTTTCGTAGTAAAATGTTGTAACAGTTCTGCCGAGCAGAATATCAAATCTCGACAGAGATAAATCAAAGAGCCTGTGACTGCCTACAGGCGAAAGGCGATTTGTATTTATATTTCTATTGGACTGAACTATTATACAAAATAATATAACGGTTACGGTTACTTTTAAAGTAGATATTTGTACATTTAGTATAACTTGATAAAAGAAAATGCACAAGGTGGAGAAAAAAATAATTGTGCAGATGGATTGAAATCTATTTACTTTTGTTGTGCTATGCTCTTGCGGTTGTACGTCAAAAGATACAATTTATATGCAATTTTATTGAAAACTGACTTGTGCGAAAAAAATGAATGTTTTATAATGGATAGTAAGAGTTTTGGTTAAAAATAAGACAAAAGGATGGTGCTTTATGGGTTTTATTGAGGATATCAAGGAACGTGCTAGAAAAAACAGAAAAAAAATTGTACTTCCAGAAACAGAAGATGTTCGTACAATTAAGGCGGCGGCGAAGATTATGAAAGAAGAAATTGCCGATTTGATTTTAATTGGAAATAGGGAAGTGATTATAGAAGATGCCAAGAATTATGGCTATCATTTGGGAGATGTTACGATTGTAGATCCTGAACATTTTGACGGGATGGATAGTTATGTAGAGACTTTGGTAGAGTTACGTAAGAAAAAAGGAATGACAGCAGAAAAGGCAAGAGAAATCCTGACAACAGATTATTTACATTTTGGTGTAATGATGGTAAAAATGGGGGACGCAGATGGTATGGTTGCAGGTGCATGCCATGCAACAGCTGATGTGCTTCGTCCTTCTTTGCAGATTTTAAAAACAGCACCAGGTACAGAGCTAGTTTCCGGTATGTTTGTAATGGTAGTTCCAGATTGTGATTTTGGTGCCAACGGTACATTTATTTTCTCAGATGCAGGTTTGAATCAAAATCCAACTGCACAAGAGTTAGCAATTATAGCGGGAACTACAGCTAAGAGTTTTCGTTTGTTGGTGCAGGAAGAACCGATTGTTGCAATGATTTCACATTCCACCAAGGGAAGTGCGTCTCATCCGGATGTGGATAAAGTGGTGGAAGCAACCAAAATTGCAAAAGAGCGTTATCCTAAGGTGAAATTAGATGGTGAATTTCAGGTGGATGCAGCAATTGTACCAAGTGTAGGCGCGTTTAAAGCACCGGGAAATAATGTGGCAGGGCATGCCAATGTATTAGTTTTTCCAAATTTGGATGCGGGAAATAACGGTTATAAATTAGTACAACGTTTGGCGAAGGCAGAAGCCTATGGTCCATTGACACAAGGAATTGCAAAGCCGGTTAATGATTTATCCAGAGGTTGCTCCGCAACAGATATTGTTGGTGTAGTAGCTATTACAGCCGTACAGGCAGGAGCAGAGGATACATATTAAATAGAAAACATTGTATATGATGGAGGAAGACACGAATATGAAGATTTTAGTAATGAATTGTGGTAGCTCATCTTTAAAATATCAGTTGATTGATACAGATACAGAAGCAGTATTGGCTTCTGGTTTGTGCGAGCGTATCGGTATTGATGGTCAATTAACCCATAAAGTGAATGGAAATAAAATCAAAGATGAAGAAAAGAATGCGATGCCAAATCATGAAGTAGCTGTACAAATTGTATTAGATGCTTTGGTTGATAAGGACTTTGGCGTTATTACAGACTTAAAGGAAATACAGGCAGTAGGACATCGTGTTGTACATGGTGGTGAAAAGTTTGCATCATCTGTCGTAATTACAGATGAAGTGATGCAGGCAATTGCAGAATGTAATGATTTAGCACCTTTACATAATCCAGCAAACTTGGTAGGTATTCAATCTTGTCAAAAGGTTTTACCAAATGTGCCAATGGTAGCAGTGTTTGATACAGCATTTCACCAGACTATGCCAGAAAAAGCATATATGTACGGATTACCACACGAATATTATGAAAAATACAAAGTACGTCGTTACGGTTTCCATGGTACAAGTCATAGTTTTGTTTCAAAACGTTTGGCAGAATTGACTGGTTTGGCGCTAGATCAGTCTAAGTTAATTGTTTGCCATATTGGAAACGGTGGAAGTGTAACTGCAGTACAAAATGGAAAATCTGTAGATACATCTATGGGATTGACTCCATTGGAAGGTATTATTATGGGTACCCGTTCTGGTAGTATTGATCCTGCCATTGTAGAATTTATTGCACACAAAGAGAATAAGACCATTGACGAAGTGATGCAGGTTTTGAATAAAGAATCAGGTTTGGCAGGTATGTCTGGATTGACAAGTGATTTCCGTGATATCCGTGCTGGAAAAGCAGCAGGTAATCCTTTGGCAGCAGTTGCTATGGAAGCATACATTTATTGTATTGCAAAATATGTTGGTGCATATGCTGCTGCAATGAATGGTGTAGATGCCATTGCATTTACAGCCGGTATTGGAGAGAATGCCATTGAAGTGAGAAAAGGTGTTATGTCATATTTAGGTTTCTTAGGTGTAGAAATAGATGAGGCACAATGCCAGATTACAGGTGAGGAAGTATGTGTAACAACACCAGCATCTAAAGTGAAGGTGTATATTATACCAACCAATGAAGAACTTGCAATTGCAAGGGAAACATTAGCATTGGTTAAAAAATAATAGGGCTGCTTGCTCATACAGGTCAGGTTTTCATGTCCTTAAACAAGGCTACATGCAAGCATGCACCCTGTTTAGAGACAGAAAACACTTTTATGGTAAAAGGATATGACTGCTTTGCAGTCATCATAATGTATAAAAATGAATTGCTCTGCAACATTGTTGCATTCGCAATTCCAGACCAGTATTCGCAATTCGCCCAATAGGGCTGCTTGCTCATACAGGTCAGGTTTTCATGTCCTAAAACAAGGCTGCATGCAAGCATGCACCCTGTTTAGAGACAGAAAACACTTTTATAGTAAAATAAACATTGACTTTGCTGTAGAATTATGATATAAATATAAAAGTGTGGTTTTATGAAAGATAGGAGAAGTTATGTTAATTAATTTATCTGAAGTTATGGCAAATGTTGGCCAAGAGAAGCACACACAGGCGGATATCGAATTTTCAGAATTTGCTATGAACGGTGAGGTGTATGCTGTTGCAAGCAAATCGCAAGTGAAGGTAGATGTGATATGCGTAGGAGAGCATAAGGTTTCGGTTCAGTGTGAAGCAGAGATTTCTTTACATGTACCATGTAGCCGTTGCTTGAAGGACGTCATTGTACCATTTACGATTTCATTTGAGAAGAAATTGGATTTTAGTGATACGCCTCTTGCAAGAGAGGAACTTATGGAAGCTGTTTATATTCAAGAGCGTGATTTAGATGTCGATGCTTTATTGAAAGAAGAGCTTATGATACAGTTTCCAATGCAGGTGTTGTGTCAGGAAAATTGCAAAGGTATCTGCTACATTTGTGGGACGAACTTGAACACTGGAAGTTGCGATTGTGACCAACAGGGAAGGGATCCTAGAATGTTAGCGATTCAAGATATTTTTAACAATCGATAGGTTTTTACCTATTTGAGTATAAGAGGAGGTGTGACCATGTCAATCTGTCCAAAGAATAAGTCGTCTAAAGGAAGAAGAGACAGTCGTAGAGCAAATTGGAAAATGACTGCTCCTAACTTAGTTAAGTGCAGTAAGTGTGGAGAGTTAATGATGCCACATAGAGTATGTAAGGCTTGTGGTTCTTACAACAAGAAAGAGATTATTGCTGTTGACTAATTACTAGTATACTGGTAATAAAAGACTTTTTTGCTATTGGTGGTTCTGGGATATTGTCATTGTATTCTTAATGGTGTTCCTAATAGCAAGAGTGAAAGTCTCTAATAATGACATTTAAAGAGGTTCGTAGGAGCCTCTTTTTTTCTTTATAGGAAATTTCGATTTTTTGAACAGAAAAAAGAAACATATGTTCATCAAACATACGTTAGATAATGATATTGTCAATATCTCTTTACACTTTTTTCTCAAGGATGTTTGAGCTATGCTACATCCTGTAAAGAGACATAGTATTGTTGCCTCTTGATTACTGGCGGTAACCCACCGTTTGCCGAGCAGATTCTCCGATTGTTCCAATAACTAATAAAATATCTCCAGACAAGTGTTTTTACTTCATCTACTCTCATTTTAGAAGTGTCATAACGACCATATAAT
>JAFORL010000099.1 GCA_017393285.1 Lachnospiraceae bacterium | reverse complement strand
TTTCCTCCTATTGCATTTCATGTACTCTCGGAGTCTTTTCTGTACACTTGTTTCTGGCAACAATACAGATATGAGATTTGTAATTACTCACTTTCAGTATAACACAAAAAAGATAAAGAAGGGATAACAATTCTTCACTTCTTTTAGGACAAAGCGTTTTTTATGTGATGGGAAATTGCATCGCAATTTCCTATTACACAAAAAAATATAAGCGATGAATCCCATACCATAGGCCGGATTCACCGCTTACCTTCAGACGCCAATCATGCATAAAGTGATTAGCCATTTTTTTCTTTCTTTTTTATTGATCTGGCACTTTGTAAATGACTTGGCTGAACTCTTGTTGCAAACTTAATAGAACTTTTTATGTAATAGGAAATTGCATCGCAATTTCCTATTACATAAAAAAATGACAAATTGTTTGTTCCAGAAAAACAAATCGCAATATGCCTCCAAGTGGATTGCTTTTTGTATTTTTTAGACTCTGCTTTTGTATTCTAAACGAAGTTTATCTGCAATCATAGCCACAAATTCTGAATTGGTGGGTTTCCCTTTCCCTCTGTTTATGGTATAGCCGAATAGAGAATCGATGGTTTCTAGTTTTCCTCTGCTCCAAGCAACTTCAATGGCATGACGTATGGCACGTTCTACCCGGCTTGGTGTAGTTTTGTGACTCTTTGCAATAGTTGGATATAATAATTTTGTAATAGAGTTAAGAATATCTTTATCTGTGACAGACATCATGATGGCATCTCGCAAATATTCATAGCCTTTGATATGGGCCGGTACACCAATTTCGTGTATGATATTTGTGACATCATGCTCTAATTTTACTTCCGGTTTTAAATCCTCATTTGTGTATATTTTTCTACGTCTGCTTTCGAATTTTTTCCCTTGCTTATCTGTGTAAACTTGTTCCATTCTGGCCATTAAGGCAGTAAAATCATAAGGCTTTAGAATATAATAATCTGCACCCACAGAAAAAGCTTTTTCCATGATATGTTCTTTCAAGATTGGGGTTACAACAATAAATCCCGTGTTTGACATGGTTTCTTGATTTTTTAATCGTTCAATCAGACTCAATCCATCTAATTTAGGAAGCATCAATTCTGTAATAACAACATCCGGTTTCTCTCGCAGAATGACATCCATTCCTGCAAGCCCATCTGTCGCACAACCTACAACCAAAAAATCGCCACTGTCATTTAGTTCTTGTTTTAACGCTTGTGTTAAGGTTTCGTTCTCGTCAATAATTGCAACGGTAATCTTATCCATTTTTCTACATCCTCTTCTTTCTCTCTTAATCACATATAATTTTCTTGCCCCCTGTCACATTTTTTACCCACCGTTTGCATTATACTTTTGCAAACTTCATTTTTCAACAACTTTTCGTCGCAAGATTCGTCAAATTTCAACGTTCGCTCAGAAAATACAAAGAATGAAGTCTTGGTATCTTTCCTAACGGAACCATTTCTAACCATTTGTCCAAGAACCCAAACTGGTTCCATTGATGATTGACTTCAGGAAAAATCAGAATAGGGGGGCTTGTAGTACTTTTTCCCTAAATACAGGAAAGAATAGAAAATACGGTCTTGGTATACAAGAAAAGCAACGAAATATGTCGAAATACGACGAATTTTGCGATAAAGAATGATTGAAATTTCATTTTTATATCAGTATAATGCAAAAGTGGGAAAATAATAGGGGAAAAATGTCAACATATGTAACGATAAAATGACAGATTGTTACAAAAACATGTGGAGAGAAAGAAGAGGATGTAGAAAATGTATAAAATTACTGTCGTACTGGTGGATGAAGATGCAGCATTTACCAAGCAATTAAAAGTGAATTTGGAAGCGAGTGGCATATTTTTAGTAGTGGGCTGTGCAAGGGATGGTTTAGAAGCCTGGAATATGATTTTACGTCATAAACCAAATCTTGTAGTGTTGGATGTGATGCTTTCAAAATTAGATGGACTGAGTTTGATTGAAAGAGTGAAGCTAAAAAACAACTTGAGAAGGACAGGGATTATTGTATTGTCTTCCATTAGTAAAAAATGTATGTTGAACAAAGCCTTAGCTGTTGGCACAGATTATTATATTGTAAAACCCTTTGACTTAACCGCATTGATGGCTAGAATGAAGCAGATTCACACCATTGTGCAAGGTGAACAGTATGAGAGCATTTGTGGAAGTTTTATTGAAAATGTGGAACAAAGGAAAGAAGTAAAATTGGAATATGAAGTTACAAATTTGATTCACGAAATGGGTATACCGGCAAATATCAAAGGATATGATTTTTTACGAGATGCCATTATCATGTCTGTCAATAATAAACAAGTATTAACTTCGGTTACCAAATTATTATACCCTTCGGTTGCGCATCTCCATGAAACAACCGGAACCAGTGTGGAACGTGCCATTCGCCATGCCATTGAGGTGGCTTGGAGTAGAGGAAAAACGGAAACCTTGGATGCACTATTTGGGTACACAATCAAAAAAGAAAAAGGAAAGCCAACCAATTCAGAATTTGTTTCCATGGTTGCAGATATGATTCGTATGAAATATAGAGATTAATATAAGTGGTTCAGCTTCTGTCGAAGCTGAACCAAGGTGGTTTCACCTGCGAAACAGTCAGATCTGTTTATAAAAGAAGTGGAGAATTACTATCCCACCTCCATCTTTTTTGTGTTATACTAGAAGTAACTAACTCTTTTGCGCGCAGATTATGAACAGGAACAGCAGGTAGCTTTATTTTCCCTGTCAACTATAGATTTGCGGACTTGTCTGTCAGATGGAAAAGATTGTATTAGAATAGTGATAAGAGTCGATTTCAACCAAGGAATAAAGCGGTAAATGATTTTAATTAATCTAGGGAGGAGAATTGTATGAAAGCATTTAATACTACAGGTATATGTGTGCCAAATAGGCATTACATGGTAGATACTTCGAAAAAATTAGATCAGATTACAAGTCTTATTGAGAATGAAAATTATTTTACAATCAATCGTTCTAGGCAATATGGAAAGACTACCAC
>JAFORL010000098.1 GCA_017393285.1 Lachnospiraceae bacterium | reverse complement strand
TATTGTCTACAGCTTTGGCTTCCTTTTGGGTGATGAAATAAAAATTTTCGATTTTCTTTTTTACCTTGTCGGTATTCGTTCCATAAGAATCTTTTTCAATAACAGCTACTAGATTTTTCAAACGAGTGGATAAATTAGTGATTTCTGTAACAACAGAGTCCACTTGAATATCAATTTTTTCCATCTTTTCCGTATTTAATTTTAACATTTTTTCATCCTTTCTTAACTCATACTTTCTTTCATGTTCTCTCAGAGTCTTTTTATACAAGAATTTTGAGATAGTTTTTTCTTGGATAACGACATTCCCGCAGTGCGTACACGGTGTGTACGACGAGGAAATGGAGATATTCTCACTGAAGCAATATCTCTCCATTTATCTGATTTTGCGTTTTCTTAATTGCTAAAACCATTATATAAAAAATAATCTAAAATAAATCATCAACTGATAAATGGTTATTTTTTTTGACAAACGGTTATCCCCCTCTTATTCTGTAATATCCCCAAAAGATAATCTTACAAATTTTGACAAATCTTGTGGCAATATTTCCACCTGATATCCAATTTTTCCACCGCTCACATAAATGGTTTCCATATGTTCCACACTGGAATCCACCATAGTAGGAAATTGTTTTTTCATTCCAATAGGGGAACATCCTCCATGTACATAACCTGTCAAGCCAAGCAATTCCTTTTGTGGCAACATGGCAATGCTCTTTTCTCCCACTGCTTTTGCCGCTTTCTTTAAATGCAATTCTTTTTCCACCGGCACAACAAATACATAATATTTCTTTGAAGCAGCGATTGTCACCAAGGTCTTACACACTTTTGCCGGATTCTCTCCCAACGCCTTTGCCACATCTAAACCAGCCACCATGCCTGTTTCTACATAACAATGTGGTGTATAGTTTACCTTCTTTTGTTCCAATACACGCATAACATTTGTTTTTTCCATCCTATCTTCCTCCATTTTTTTAACCCGTTCTCTCTTGGTCTTTCTTATGCCACAATTTCGGCTATATTTCCTTGTATTTCCTCGTCGTACATTATAAGGTAGGGCATTCCTGTCTCATCTACATGTACTAGTATACCGAATCATCTGCTGACTTGCAAATATGGAAACAACTTGGAATCTGTATATCCTACAAACCGTACCATTCCACAAATTTTTTCTCCACTCTTTTTTTTTCATAACAAATCATGTATACTTTCTTTTGTAATTGTTAAGAAAAAACTAAATCTAAATGGGAGGTCATTATGAATAATATTATGATGCAATCTTTGTCTCCATTTTCTCGCGATACGATTGGGAGTATAAATAGTATGCGTGTGATGGGGGCAAAATCTATTGCAGATATTACAAGCTTAAATATGGCACAGCCAAACAGCTTGTATATGCAAAACGGCATGACAACATCCCCTATGTTGCAAACTGCTGCCATGATGCAGGCTACGGGCATGCCACAGGCAAACACAATGTTACAGGGTGCTGCTATGTTACAAGGCGCTGCCATGTTATCGGGAGGCAGGATGTCGCAAGCAGATTCCATGCTACAGACTGCTGCCCTCCTAGAAGCAACTGCCATGCCGCAGAACAACAGTATGCCGCAAAACAATGCTGCCTACCAGAGCAATCCTATGCCGCAGAACAACAGCATGCAGCAAAACAATGCTGTTTACCAGAGCAATCCTATGCCGCAGAACAACAGCATGCAGCAAAACAATGCTGCCTACCAGAGCAATCCTATGCCGCAGAACAATAGCATGCAGCAAAACAATGCTGTTTACCAAAGCAATGTTACGCCACAGAGTACTGTGACGCCAGCAGCCGCTTCTGCCCCTCAGGTTTGTGTCATTCCAGAGTTGCAACGTCCGGTACAAAAAGGACAAAGAGTCGACCTATTTGCTGGGAATATGACCAACAAAATTTCTGCATGTCTGGGTTGGAATGTAAGCAATCTTGCTTGTGATGTAGATGTTTCTGCCTTTTTGTTGGGTGCCAATGGAAAAGTAATTGGAGACGACTGGTTCGTATTTTATGGGCAGCCGGAAAGTCCTGATGGCAGCACTGTTTTTTCTGCCAATTCCAATACGGACAGACAAAGTATTTCTATTGATTTGAATCAACTACATACAGAGGTCACAAAAATTGTTTTTGTACTAACAATCAATGAAGCATTAGAAAAACATTTGAATTTTAGTATGTTAAAGGATGCTTACCTTAGAATATTAGATCAAAATACCGGTAACGAACTCGTCAGCTTTATGATGGACGAATATTATGATAACGTAAATTCCATGATGATTGGAGAACTTTATCGACATAATGGAACTTGGAAATTTAACGCCATCGGTAACGGCGTAACCAAAGATTTAGAAGGACTCTGTGAATTATATGGAGTGCAAGTGATTTAAGGAGGACAAGATGGTAACATTTGAAACAGTAAACGAATTAACTTTAAAAGTAACCTGTAGTGGAACAGATGAAATCTATACAAAAGCCGGTGCCTTTGTTGGTGGCGAAAATGCCGGCCCTAAGAATTATAAATTTGACAAAGTATTATTGGGACCACAAAACAATTTGGGTCAAGCCCTTATGGGACATCTTGCCAGACGCGTGACTGGCGAAAATCTTCCACTTATGAAGGTAAGTATGAACGGCGACTCTACTACCTACTATGCCAGTGCAGGAAACCATGTGGTAGTCTACCACTTACAAAAAGGAGAAAGCATTTCTATCGAGTCTGAAAATATTCTGGCATTTAGTTCTGATTGCGATTATAGCGTTCGCTTTATTGGTGTAGGTGTACTTTCTCAAAAAGGACTTGCAACCACATCACTGACTGCCAAAGGCGACCATGCCTATGTTGCCATATTATCTAATGGCAATCCAATCGTACTAAGCAACATGCAATCAGGAAATACCTTATCCGTAGACCCTGATGCTGTCATTTGTTGGATTGGAAACTATGACCCAACTATTCAGGCAGACGTTTCCTGGAAGACCTTTATCGGACAATCTTCTGGAGAATCTTATCAATTTGAATGGCACGGAAACTCTCCTGTAACCGTAATTGTACAACCTACCGAACGTGGTGGCGGTATCAATGTAGCTATGGACTAAATGAAGCCCGTACCAAAATATAAATATTAGTTTGGGGCTGTCGAAAGAAGAAAAACATCACAAAATATCATACCGCATTTACAAATGTTATATGATATTTTGTATCTTGCCTTCTTTTTGCGACAGCCCCCTTTTATTTATTGTGGAGTCTGAAGACTAATAGGTCTGTTTACTTTGCACCAAACAATCGAAGGTAATACCATCTTTTTGCGTTTCCATACCTGTCAAGGCATAAGGTGCAGATTTTGTCACTGTCAAAGCAGTACGAATACTATTGGAATAATTATGTTGATATTTTTCAAGTTCTTCCATTAGCAAAGAAACGCAGGAGGATTTTTTCCAAGCATCTTTATCCCCAATCACATATAGTCTGTACTTTGCTCTCGTTACAGCAACAATACTTTCGATGCACTTCTCACGCTTAATACGCCCAACATATATGGTAATATTCCCCCAAACCCGCATGTTACACCCGTCTGTTTCCTGCTTAATAATGTTATATATACTCTTGTCAAAATTAGTATCATTTATATGAATAAATGTTTCAATTTTTTTCTCCCGTCTTTGCAATTATTTTTATGTACTAATTGGGGATATTGTTTCTGTTCTAAAAATTCTATTGCATACCAATAATCTAATACTGCTTCTGCTAATCCATTTGAATGACTCATTTGTTTCCTCCCATCCATAATAATGTTCTCTCGGAGTCTTTTTATACAAGAATTTCGAGATAGATTTTTCTTGGATAACAACATTCCCGCAGTGCGTACACGGTGTGTATGACGAGGAAATGGAGAACATCCAAGGAAAATATAGCCGAAATTATTGAATAAAGGAGATTCCGAGAGAACATAATATTACCATAAACTAGTAAAAAGAATAATTCTAAAATCTGTGAATACATTCTTCTTTCCAGGTTATAGTATCTTACCCATTTTACCACAAAAATCTCCCTATTTCACTCCTGTGGATTGTATAATATAAAAATATATGGTATCATCTAATTACTTCGCTTTTTCGCGAATATAAATTGAGAATTGTAAAAGTGGCAAGGCTACGGAGCAATTCACTTTTCCAAAACATTACATTTATCAAGGAGGGAAAAAAATGGCATTTTGTATGTATTGTGGAAAACAATTAAAAGAGGGAGAAAACTGTACTTGCCCTGAGTCAATGGCAGAAGGGACTAAGACGTCTGCATTGCACACGCAAGCAGAAGAAAAGCAAGAACAGGCAAACATAAACCTAAAAAAGCCTATTTTGAGCAAGGAAGAACCAGTGATGGAACAAGAACAACCGGTGATGGAGCAAGTACAGCCTATGATGCAACAAGAACAACCGGTGATGGAGCAAGTACAGTCACTGATGCAACAAGTACAACCGGTGATGGAGCAAGTACAGCCTATGATGCAGCAAGGACAAGCTATGATGAATCAAAGTCAGCCTATGATGCAGCAAGGGCAAGCTATGATGAATCAAAGTCAGCCTATGATGCAACAAGGGCAAGCTATGAACAATCAAATGCAGGGGCAATCCAATATGCAATTTGAGCAAATGAAGCAAAAATCTGGTGTATTTTTATCCGATACGCTGAAAGCCTTTTTTGCAATCCTAAAATCACCAGTCACAGCTGGAACTACCTTTGTGAAAGAAGGCAACTATATTACCGGTATTGGTTTAGTTGTGCTACAAGCACTATTCACTGCATTTTATGGTTGCATCGTATGTTCCTACGTAAATAAAATATTCCGAATTGGGTATTTTAGCGATGCTGCTTCCATCCATTTATTTTTAGCCTTTCTATTGACTTTCATAGGTTCTTGCATCATGTCTGCTGCCAGAACAGGTCTACTGACTTTGGGAACCATGATTTGCAAAGGAAATGCAGATTGGAAGAAAAACCTATGCCTTTGCGGTGCAAGAGCAACCATTGTATCTGCCTTCATCGTAATCAGCATGATTATTACTATATTAAACCCTGGCTATGGTTTTCTTGTATTTTTAATTTCAAGTATAGCTGGTATGGCATTTGCATTACCACTTGTAACAGAATCACTTGGCGTAGACAAGGACAAAACTGTATATTTGAACATCGCAGTAATCTGCATACTTTTACTCGTAATGTATCTTGTACTTAAAGTAGGTTTACCTTTATACCTTCCAAAAAAACTGAGAGAAGATGGATATAGTCTTCGTGCATTTAGTAATTTATTTATGCAATAAACTTTTACTTCCTCGCAAAGAAAGTAAACACTCCACAGTGAGTACATAGACTAGCCTATACTTTTTTGAGATAATAAAGTTACTTAAAAATTGTCAAAAAAGTATAGGCTATAGTTTTTTATAAGGGTATCATAATTTAAGACACTTCCACCTCCCGATTATTTCAGAGTAATCCGATTTATACAATTACCTCATAGATTTCCTTCTCTTCAATACCAGCCACCTCAGCATTTGTCACATCAGACAAATAACCTGCTTTATATTCTTTATTCTTAAGAAATGAAAAACTTACAAGATATCCCTTTTTCTGCTCTC
>JAFORL010000097.1 GCA_017393285.1 Lachnospiraceae bacterium | reverse complement strand
ATTGTGGAAATATCCGAGAAAATTGCTGCATCAGACACAGACTTGGTAATTGATGCAAAAAATAAATATGTTATGCCAGGATTTATTGATTTACATGTACATTACAGAGAACCAGGGTTTGAATACAAAGAAACGATTGCAACAGGGTCTCGTTCTTCAGCAAAGGGAGGCTATACTTCGGTTTGTCCTATGCCCAACACGAAACCGGCGATAGATTGTAAAGAGATGGTTCAGTTAATGAAAGAAAAAGAGAAAACAGATTCGGTTGTACATATTTTACCTGTTGGCGCTGTCACATTAGGACAAAATGGTGCAGTTGTTACAGATATGAAAGGCATGAAGGAAGCAGGTGCTGTTGCGGTAAGTGAAGATGGCAAATCTGTTATGGATGTTTTGGTATATGTGGAAGGTATGAAACGTGCCGCGCAAGAAGATTTGCTGGTTATGGCACATTGTGAAGATAAGGCACTTGTTCGTGGTGGTGTCATGAATGCAGGACCTTATGCGGACGCACTTGGATTAAAAGGAATTACCAATGCAGTGGAAGATGTAATTACTGCTAGGGATATTTTCCTTGCACAAGAAACAGGTGCGAAATTGCACTTGTGTCATTGTTCAACCAAGGATAGTGTTCGTCTTGTGAAAATGGCAAAAGAAGCAGGCTATCCTGTAACTGGTGAAGTTTGTCCACATCATTTTACATTAGCCGATTCGGATATACCATCGGATGATGCAAATTATAAAATGAACCCGCCACTTCGCAGTAAGCAAGATGTGCAAGTGTTAAAAGAAGGGTTAAGAGATGGCATCATGGATGTAATTTCTACTGACCATGCACCGCATAGTGCGGAAGAAAAAGCAAAATCTATGGCAGAAGCGCCTTTTGGTATTGTAGGAGAAGAAACTGCTTTTGCACTTACAGTAACGGAATTAGTAGAAAACGGTTATCTTACAAAAATGCAGTTAGTGGAAAAGATGAGTTATAATCCTGCAAAAATATTAGGAATTGATAAAGGTAGATTGGAAGTTGGAAAAGCTGCCGATCTGGTAATCGCTGATTTTGATGAAAGCTATGAAATTGATGTGCAAACATTTGTGTCTAAAGGAAAAAATTCTCCATTTCATGGTCGTAAAGTAAAGGGAAGAATATACCAAACCCTAGTAGATGGAAATGTAGTGTACCAATACGAAAAATAATAAATATATCTTAGAAAGACATGTTTACTGTCGCTTAACCTAGTTTGGCATAAATGAGCCAGCAGAAGCGATTCGATAAAGAGGATTATCTAAAACTTGATAGGCTTTTTAAATAGAAAGGAATTAAAAATATGATTAACAAATTGTGTAAAAAAATAACAAACCTGGATGCACCGATTGTAGTTGGCTTAGATCCTATGATGGATTATATCCCAGCACATGTGCAAGAAGCTGCATTTGCGCAATATGGAGAGACGTTAGAGGGTGCAGGAGAGGCAATTTGGCAGTATAATAAGGCAATTATTGATGCGACTGCAGATTTAATTCCAGCTGTAAAACCACAGATCGCCATGTATGAGCAATTTGGCATTCCTGGTATGATTGCATTTCAAAAGACAGTGCAGTATTGTAAGGAAAAAGATTTGGTTGTAATTGGAGATATCAAACGTGGGGACATTGGTTCTACATCAAAAGCTTATGCTGTTGGACATTTGGGAAAAGTACAAGTGGGAAGTAAGCAATATTATGGATTTGATGAAGACTTTGTAACTGTAAATCCATATTTGGGATCCGATGGTGTAAATCCATTTTTAGATGTTTGCAGGGAAGAGAAAAAAGGAATCTTTGTATTAGTAAAGACTTCAAACCCTTCTAGTGGAGAATTTCAAGATCAGAAAGTAGACGGACGTCCTTTGTATGAGTTAGTAGGAGAAAAAGTTGCACAATGGGGAGAAACTTGTATGGGAGACCAATATAGCTATGTTGGTTGTGTAGTCGGTGCAACTTATCCGGAGATGGGTAAGGTTTTGCGTAAAGTTATGCCAAAAACTTTCATTTTGGTTCCAGGTTATGGTGCACAGGGGGGAAAGGCAGCAGATTTGGTTCCATATTTCAATAAAGACGGTTTAGGTGCTATTATTAATTCTTCAAGAGGAATTATTGCAGCTTATAAACAGGATAAGTATAGTAAATTTGGTGCACAAAATTTTGCTGATGCATCCAGACAGGCTGTTTTAGATATGAAAGCAGATATTAATGGTGCTTTAGGAAAATAAATATGACTGCGTTGCAGTTATTTTGAAGCAGGAAAGGAATTGTGGAAGATAATATGGCAGAAAAAGTGAGCAAAACAGTAAATATTGTACGAGCAGAAAAAATCGTAGATGGAATTTATAGCATGTGGATTGCGGATGAACAGATGGCACAACAGGCAAAGCCGGGACAATTTGTCTCTCTTTATAGCAATGATGGAAGTCGCTTGTTGCCAAGACCCATTAGTATTTGTGAAATTGATAAGCAAGCCCATACTTTACGTTTGGTATATCGTGTAGTTGGTGCAGGAACGGATGAATTTTCAAGAATGCAGGCAGGAGACCATATTCGCGTGGTTGGACCTTTGGGAAATGGTTTTACATTACAAGCCCAGAAGGCGATTTTGATAGGTGGTGGAATTGGTATTCCTCCAATGTTAGAACTTGCAAAATCTTTAGATTGTCCAGTGCAAGTTGTATTAGGTTATCGGGATAGTTATACGTTCCTCAAAGATGAGTTTGAAGCCCATGGTTCTATCTATGTTGCAACAGAAGATGGCAGTGTGGGAACGAAGGGGAATGTGATTGATGCCATAAAGGAAAATCATTTAGAGGGCGACATGATTTTTGCATGTGGACCAACGCCTATGTTAAAAGGAATACAGACTTATGCAAAAGAACATAATATTCCAGCCCAGCTTTCTTTGGAAGAAAAAATGGCATGTGGTATTGGTGCTTGTTTGGCATGCGTATGTAAATCAAAAGAAAAGGATGCACATACCCATGTGAATAATAAGAGAATATGTAAAGATGGACCGGTATTTTTTGCGGATGAGATTACATTGTAAGACATCATATAAACTTTATTAAATAAATCGGAGGAAAGCAATGAGCACAAATATGAAAGTAAATATTGCCGGTGTCCAATGGGATAATCCTATTACAGTGGCATCTGGTACATTTGGATCAGGAGCAGAATATAGTGAATTTGTAGACTTGAATTTATTAGGTGCAGTAACCACTAAAGGTGTTGCCAATGTACCTTGGGAGGGAAATCCGACCCCTAGAATTGCAGAAACTTATGGTGGAATGATCAATGCCATAGGATTGCAAAATCCTGGAATTGATGTATTTGTAGAAAGAGATATTCCTTATTTGAAACAGTATCGTACAAAGATCATTGTAAATGTTTGTGGTAGAACAACAGAGGATTATTGTGAAGTTGTTGAACGTTTGGCAGAACAACCGATTGATTTATTAGAAATTAATATTTCTTGTCCAAATGTAAAACATGGCGGCATTGCTTTTGGACAAAGTGCAGCTTCTGTAGAAAAAATTACACAAGCGGTAAAAGAAAAAGCAAAGCAACCGATCATTATGAAATTAAGTCCCAATGTAACAAATATTGCAGAGATGGCTATGGCGGCGGAAGCTGGTGGAGCAGATGCAGTGTCGTTGATCAATACCTTAACAGGTATGAAGATTGATATTCATAGAAGAAGTTTTGCAGTTGCAAATAAAACAGGTGGATTGTCTGGACCTGCAATTAAGCCGGTGGCAGTAAGAATGGTTTATCAGGTTGCGCAGGCTGTTAACATTCCGATTATAGGAATGGGGGGTATTTCCAGCGCAGAAGATGCCATTGAATTTATGATGGCAGGTGCCAATGCCATATCTGTTGGAACAGCAAATTTCCATAATCCGACAGTGACAATGGATATTTTAAATGGTATGCAGGCTTTTTGTGATAAATATAATATAAAAGACATCAACGAAATTGTTGGATGTGTAAAATAATAGCTTAATACAGGAGGAAAAAAGATGGAAGCATATAAGAAAGAGTTTATCTCATTTATGGTTGAATGTGGAGTGTTAAAATTTGGAGAATTTACATTAAAGAGCGGTCGTAAATCCCCATTTTTTATGAATGCAGGACTTTATGTTACTGGTTCTCAATTGGAAAAATTAGGTGAATATTACGCAAAGGCAATTCACGAGAACTATGGTGATGATTTTGACGTATTGTTTGGACCAGCCTACAAAGGAATTCCTTTGGGCGTAGCAACAACCATGGCTTTTCACAGACTGTATAATAAAGAAATTAGATATTGTTCAAACAGAAAAGAAGTAAAAGATCATGGAGATACTGGTATTCTTTTGGGAAGTCCAATCAAAGATGGTGATAAGGTTGTCATTATTGAAGATGTAACGACTTCAGGAAAATCTATAGAAGAAACATTTCCTATTATTCAAGCACAGGGGGATGTTACCATTCTTGGATTGATGGTTTCTTTGAATCGTATGGAAAAAGGAAAAGGAGAAAAGAGTGCATTAGATGAAATTCAAGAAAAATATGGTTTCCCAGCGAATGCCATTGTTTCTATGGATGATGTAATTGCATGTTTATACAACAAAGAATGTAATGGTACTGTAGTCATTAATGATGAAATTAAAAAGGCAATTGACGCATATTATGTACAGTATGGTGCAAAAAAATAGGAGTGAATAAAATGGAAGAGAAGGTATACAAATCTATGGCTGCTATTGGGATCGCAAATCTTGTGACAGGTATTTTAGTTATTATAGCTGGAATTGCTGCAGGTGTTGTGATTATAGTGAACGGAGCAAAGCTGATTAAGAGAAGATCTGATTTGACCTTTTAATCTCATTCGGGGTTACAACCTTTGACTGAGATAAACACTTTGATCCAAGTTTCGTGGGGCGAGATTTGAATCAAGGTAAAATGACAAATCTGATATGTAGGAATCATAATATATAAAAGAAACAACATAGCCATAAATGTAGGCAATTTGATATAACAGATTGGATGATTATCAGGGGGTGTCGTACGAAGAAGGCAAGACATATAATATAGTATAGAATTTGTAAATGATGCACTATGTTTGTGACGTTTTTCTTTGTGCGACAGCCCCTTTTGATTTTTTCGAAGTATTATGTGGTGGCTGGAATGTATGCATAAAGAATAATAGAGCGAATCTACATTAGAATGCTTTTCGAAGGAGAAAGAAAAAATGAAGAAAAAAGTAGTTTGTAAAGTATGTAAAACAAAATTTAATCTAGATTTGGAGAGGTGTCCCGAATGTGGGTGTTTCTATGCTTGTGATAGCGAGATAGAATTCAACCATACATACGAAAATTTGGAAAAAGCAAAATATAATTATGACAATGACAATGCTTCAGAAATTTATGGGAACTGTATGGAAGAGGAGAATGAAGAGGATGATTTTTTAGACGAAGAGGGAGAGAATGAGGAAGAAATCCAGCAAAAAAATATAAACAAGCAGAGAGTAGCGGGTATGCTAACGTTTGCAAGTATATGTCTGTCTATATTCGGATTATTTATGCAATATTGCGATAAAAACCATGATAGTTATGATCAACCCCAAAAACTTAAAATTATAAGTTCTACTCCTTTGCCGGTGATTCAAATGGAAGATAATAATGATGAAATTGACGGTAACAAGAGTGATGATAATAAAAAGAGTGGTAAGAAAAGTAAAAAAGACAGTAAATTAACCAAGGCTCAATACAAAAAATTATGTGAGAGAAAAGATTTTGATGATTTGTTTTATTCAGACGGAGATTATGTAGGAAAAAAAATTAAAGTAGATGTTAAAGCATGGGGGTATGATGTGAGTGAGTCTTATGTTAAGGCGGATTATGCTTCCTATTATTCGTTGAATTGTGATGTATTACGTGAACATATGAGTCTGATATCCGAAGGATGGGTTGAGCTTGAGTTTGATGATGATACAATTGATCTTAAACAGGAGATAATTAATCGCAAGTATTCAACTATTTATGGAGTGGCAACTACATGGAATCCTAACTTTAATACGGTGAAGATTAAAGTAAAATATGCAGAAAAATTAAAAAAAGGATAATTCTAACTTTGAAAAACAAAAAGTACTGGACATAATATAGCATACTGGTTTCATATGTCAGAGGTAAAATCACGACAATCAGAGAGGTCGGCTAATCAACGAATGGTTAGCCGACCTCTCGATTTAATAAGAAAATATAAAATTTAGAAAGAACTAAGCAGTTTCTTTATTGTCTATATCATTTTCTTGAAAAAATTCTGGCAACAATAAAATATGCACCTTCTCTATTCGGTTCTTTTCAACATGTGCTACCTGATATTCTACACCAGCATCTATAACGGATTCGCCTTGCTCAGGTAAATGTTCCAAAAGATTAATAATATGCCCTGCAATAGAGTCGTAATCATCTGATTTTAAGTGTAAACCAATATATTCATTGATTTCATCAAGTTTTGTGGTGCCAGATGCTATAAATTCGTGTTCTCCCAATTTTTGAATGGCATCTTCTTCATTTTCGTCATATTCATCACGAATTTCTCCGACGATTTCTTCTAATAAATCTTCTAATGTAATCAATCCCGCGGTTGCACCATATTCATCTAAGACGATTGCCAGTGCAATGGACTCTTTTCTCATTTCGATAAGTAATTCGGATGTTTTCTTAAATTCATAAGTAAAATATGGCTTACGCATAATTTTTTCAATCTGAAAATCTTTCTTTTCGCCTTGATAAAAAAATACATCTTTTAAATTGATAATGCCAACAATATCGTCTTTTGATTCATTGTACACAGGTAAGCGTGAAAATTTATCTGAATCAAAAGTTTCTACCAGTTCATCATAGGTGAAATCTACTTTTGCAAAAGTCATGTCAATTCTAGGAATCATTACATCTTTTGCCACAGAATCTCCAAAATCCACCACATTTGTTATCATTTTTCGCTCTTCGCTTTCGATTACCCCTTCTTCATGACTGACATCTACAATTGTCAATAATTCGCTTTCT
>JAFORL010000096.1 GCA_017393285.1 Lachnospiraceae bacterium | reverse complement strand
GGTAATCTTTTTCAAGACTACCAGCTTATTTTTTCATTCATTTCATTTTTCTAGAAAAAATTAGTCAACTTTGATAACTTCAGCACTTGGAGTTGGAACATCAGCACCAGCACTGTAGCTGTACCAATATCTACCGTTTTGGTCAACTCTTACTTCATCGTAGTTTGTAGCATACTTATTTCCGTATGCTGTTTCCTCAAGACTTAATGTTAATAATTCAGGGTTATTCCACTTCTTCATGACAATTCCTCCTAATAAAATTCTTTCTCAATGCTTTTTACATTACTCAGTATATATTTTTGTAACGAATTTGTAAAGCTTTCTAACAATTTTGTTACATTCTATTTTGAATCCAACTGGTAATCGCCTGTAAATGTATGCCTTCTCTAGGTCGGAACACACGAAACATAGGTACTGTATTGACAATTTCCATCATTGTACTTTGGGCTTCCTTTGACATTCCCATCTCTTTCCAGGCCTCTTTTCTATAAATATTATGTCGCAACATTCCAATTTTTTGCAAGCCGGTTACCTCTTCTATGCGCAAATCTTTCTCATCTGTCACAATCAATTCTAACAAAAATGCAATGGGGCAAGCTTCTTTTTCAAAACCATCCTGCAAACGAATGGCATATTTATCACGATATTCATCTATATAAATCAAATCTTCCAATGGATATCCTTTTCGAAGCACAGCATCTTTACACAACTTTTGTTGTGGAAAAGCTGGTTGTACCACAAAATGTTCTCCATGCTTTTCTACCACAGAAACATCGTCTGATAAAAAAGAAAAACCTTCTTCCTGCAAATGATTACAAAGGGTAGATTTTCCTGCACCGGAATCACCAACCACAATCACTGCCTTCTTATTTTTGACCATTGCGCCACTGTGGATTGGAACCAAACCTCTCTGAAAGAGTAACAAGCCAAACGTCGTGCCTGTTACATATGAATTTCTAGACAAATCTGTCAACACATCACTTTCCTTCCAAACAATGATATGCCTTCCCTTCTCTACATAAAACATACCCATTTGTTCCAAATAAAACCAGGCAATCTCTGTATCCAATCGACACAATTTGCCAGCCTTTGCCGCTACCAATTCCTCATGCGGCACCGTCCCCTCTTCTATCACTACATCTACAACCTCCGCCGTTGGAATAGACATCGCTTCCGGTATTTCAAAGTTACTACTTACCTTTAACCCATATATCTGGTAAAAATACATATTATACCCTCTCTTTCCTGTTTTCCTCCAAAAACATACTCAAACTTACAATTTGTAAAATTCCCATTGTCACTCTCACTTTATCCTCTTCTTGCAAAGTTAGAAGCTTTCCATATTTTTCTTGTAATACTTGCAATTTTTCTTCCTGAATATATCTTTTCAATAAATCGTTTTGAAGCCATCCCATTATCACTTCATGTTCTTCTTTCCAAGTATTCTCGATTCTTTTAATAAAGTCAATACTTTGTACGCCACGACGCATGGTTTCTTGCAAAATTTCTGTTGGTAGTGCATCTTTCAGATACTCTCTCACAATTCTTCTTTCTACCCCATTATGCACATAAACCTCCATAGGCAGACTCATACAAAGCTCAATCAAACGCTTATCCTTTGTAGGATCCCGTAATAAAACCCCATAAATCAAACTACAATGGGTATCATAGAGACCTAACTGAGCCAAATTCAATCGATCAAACTGAAAATGTTGCATTTGCTCTCTACTATCAATCATAGAACCACCGGCCAACTTACATTCTTCATCCATAGCTGTCTGCATATGATATCTTTGAAGCCAGTCATATCGCAAAAAGGTATGACTACTAACATCCGTCCCTCTGCCTGCCTGCAAACGCTCTTTTATGTATTTTTTGCAGATTTGTTTTATGGAAACACGATTCTTTTTTCCAAATGCTTTTGCTTCTTTGTAAGCGCGAAGCAAATGTCCACCTCTTAAATTTTCCCGCATATTGCCCATGATTTTACCATAGGAAATTGTGGCATTTCCGTATTGTCCCTTTAGTACAATTTTACAATGGTGGTCTGCTGCCATCTTGTATATTTCCCCTAACCACATCATGTTCGGCGCTGATTTCAGCGGAAACTCCAATTTCTGCACAAAAGTTTTCATATTAGTAAAAGCATTCATACCCTTGCAAGGCAAAAAATGGCATTGAATGTTTTGATACTTCTTTTGCAATGCCTTTGGTCCAAAGGATTCATCCACAATCATATAATCCTCTGCTTCTACATCCATAAACTCTGGAATAGAAGTATAGGTATATAACCGTTTTCCTTCCTTTCCCAAAAACATGGCCGCATGTGCAGCTACACTTGTAGAATCCAAACCACTACTTACCGTTGCACCGATTTGACTCCGACTACGCAGTACATCCTTTACACAAGATTGAAAAGTGTGTTGTAGGATTTCTTTGCATTTTGAATCTTGAAACTCCATCACTTTATTTCTTTGAATCGGATTCCAATAGGTCTTCTTTTCAAACATATGCTCTGTCATTTTCAAATAAGTGCCTGCTTCCAACTGAAAAATTCCCTGATAAGGTGTCAATTCATGAAACAATTCCATGTCCGGTCCGATCACCAATTGACTGGCTGCAATCCATTTGTCTGAAACTTTAATATCGGGATTCACTGCTAAAATAGGCGCATAGGTAGTTGAAAAATAAAAACTGTCACCATTTTTATAGTAATTCACGCAACGACTGCCAGTATGATCTGTATATAAATAACAAGTTTTATCTTTTTTGTCATAAATCGCAATCGTAAAAACGCCACGTAATAATTTAACAAACTCTTCTCCCCATTTTTGATAAGCCAGGTAAACCAAGGTACCATCTGGCAAATTGGGACGTTCCAAATGCAATTGTCTCATCAATTCTGCCCGATTATCCAATACCACATCTGCGGTTATCATTACTTTTTCTTTCTCATCAACATAGGGTAATACTTCTCGCTCTGCTTCCTGGGTAAACATTTGTAATCCACATCCAAATTGCGCTTGTCCGAAACGCTTGTTAGCAAAAGAATCGATTTTGTATTCATGCAATGTTTTCTCCATATCCTCAATAGAGACTTCTTCTTTTTTGGGTAGCCACTGTACCACCCCGTAAATTGCTGACATTATCAAAACCCCTTTCTTTCGCACATTAGTCCAACAAGACTCACAATAACATTTCATTCCACTTCTATTTGCTGTTTCCACCTCTAAAAGGGAATCTTTCACACCATCCGCTCTTTCTTTGTTCCCTTTTTCAAAGTCTACACCAGAAAATAATCCGTACTAAAAACCCAATTCATATTGTATCATACAGAAAGCAAAAATACTAGTAACGATTCTACCTTTTCCATCATACATGTTATATGTTCTCTCGGCATCTTCCTTATACCATAATTGGGGCTATATTTTCCTTGAATTTTTTCCATTTCCTCGTCGTACACACCTTGTACGCACTGCGGAAATGTCGTCATCAAAGAAAAATCTATCTCGAAATTCTTGTATAAAAAGACTCCGAGAGAACATTTATGAAGATAGGGGGCATCTTTGTCTCAGATATATTTTAGCAGAAAAAGGGTTTTTTTTCATTTTAAAATAAGATATAATAATAGCAAGGAATTTAGTTTCAGGTAATCTGCCTCCAAGGAACACACCTAATTATACAAAGTCTTTTTACACAAGCATTTTATAAGAACAGGTAAGCGATATTCCTAGAAGCAGTTACCTAAATTTTTATAGAGGGGGATACAGCATGTATGACATTTTAATGGTGGACGATGATGAGGAAGTATTAAAAATCAACCAAGCTTTTCTAGAAAAGAAAGGCTTTTCAGTCACTGTAGCAAATTCTGTCCGCCAAGCACTAGCGCACATGGAAAAAAAAATTTTTTCTTGCATTATTTTAGATGTAATGATGCCAGAGACCAACGGTTTTGATTTTTGTAAAACAATTCGAGGTTTTTCTGATGTTCCAATCATTTTTTTATCAGGCAAAGCGAGTGAAAATGACAAAGTAAACGGTTTACTTTTAGGGGCCGATGATTATATCGTGAAACCTTATAGCCTTTTGGAACTTGCCACACGAATTGAAATGCACATCCGCAAACATGAGGCAAGCAAGCAAAAAGCGGTAAATTCTACTTCTGTATTATCTTTTCCACCGCTCACCATTCATAAATTATCACACAAGGTTCTTTGGAATGAAGAAGAAATTTCTTTATCCAATCGTGAATTTGCACTCTTGGAATACTTAGCAACCAAGGTTGGAGAAATTTGCACATTCGAAGATATCGGTAACAAAATTTATGGTTCTTATTTAGAAAGTGATCGTCGAACAATTATGGTAAACGTCAGTCGCTTACGAAAAAAACTGGAAAATTATACAGGTGATACGCAATACATAGAAAGCGTATGGTCCAAAGGATATCGCTTTGTCAAAAAATAAAGCTATTACATAGAAAGCAGGTTTTTCCATGTCAAAAAAAGAATTTTTAAAACCGGATCTTTCCATTGAACAACTGTCGGAGGAACTGGTTATTACCAATCTGAAATTGCAACAGGCCAACCAGCAATTGCAACAGGAGCAACAAGCCAGGAATGAAATGTTTTCCAATATTTCTCATGATTTGCGGGCACCGGTTACTGCAATCAAAAATAGCATTGCACTGTTATCTGCCCTAGATGATTATGACAGCAATACGGTACAACCGATAGTGCATTTGATGGAACAAAGGGTTAATACCTTAGAAAAAATGATCAACGATATATTCTTTCTGGTTTCAGCCGAAAACAATTTTCTATCCATACACCCGGAGGAAATCCCTTTGGGATTTTTCTTAGAAGATTATTTTTTCAGTCAGGAGGCAGATTGCAAATATGACGACCGCCATTTACATTTGGCATTGGCAGAATATTTTCCATACACCTTAACCATTGATCCTCATCAATTGCAACGGATTCTGGACAATCTTTTTACAAATGCCTGGAAATATTCCAAATCGGGAGATTCCATTACACTGGGTGCCTTTTGTAAAGACGACACCATCTTCATTTATGTAGAAGATACCGGTATTGGCATTGCAGATGCACATTTGCCAAATATTTTTAAGCGTTCCTATGTGGTGGATTCTGCCAGAACCCCTGGTGTCAGTTCTACCGGTTTGGGATTATCCATTACCAAGGCTTTGGTAGAGCTATTTGACGGAACCATCTCTTGTACTAGTACCTTGGGGCTTGGTAGCCGTTTTACCATAGCATTTCCACTGCCACAGTCATAAATGCAAGAACTGGTTGCATTCCTAAAAATATAGTTAACTGATACTAAAACAAATGCAGAAAGGAGAAAGACTCTTGTCGCAAAACAGATATAAAAATTTTGTAAAAGACAGAAAAAATCAAACCCAATATGCCAAATGGCTCATGCGATATACCAAGCCATTTTTACCTTCATTGGCTGTACTGTTATTCTTCAGTTTATTATCGCAAACCCTATCCTTAAAGATGGTTACCGTCAACGAATCCATTATCAATCGGGCCACTGCAGGAAATACCATCAAATCCGGCATATTGGTATATGTGCTTATTATGCTTGTTTCCAATTTGCTAAGCATTGTTGCTTCCTTGGTTACCGTCGTGATTTGTGAAAAATTTTCTTTTGGTATTCGGAAACAGGTATACGAAAAGATTTTACATACCTGTTGGTTGGATATTACCAAATATCACACTGGAGACTTAATGACACGTCTCACAAGTGATACAGAAGCCATTGCCAATGGTATATCTGCTACCCTTCCAACCATCATTACCCTAATTTATCAATTGGGTGCCAGTTTTATTTTGCTTTATATTCGTGCACCTTTTCTAGCCATTTCTTCTTTATTGATTGCACCAATCGCTGTATTATTCAGTGCAATTTTAGGAAGAAAATTAAAGAAATTACAAGTTAAAGTACAAGAATCGGAAGCAAATTACCGTTCTTTTATTCACGAAAGTTTAAGTAATATCTTAATTATCAAATCCTTCCGTGATGAACAGTACTCTGCTACCCATTTGACAGAATTAAGAAATGAAAGATTACATTGGATTTTAAAAAAGAATAATATGAGCCTTGCTACTTCCAGTGTAATCAATGTAGGATTTCAATTAGGCTATATTTTAGCTTTCTCCTGGGGTGCCTTACAACTTTCCAGTGGTTCTATACAATTTGGTACCATGACTGTATTTTTGAGTTTGGTTGCCCAAGTACAGACGCCTTTGATTTCTTTGGCACAGACCCTGCCAAAAATCATATCTATTTTGGCATCTGCCGGACGAGTAATCGAAATCCAAAACTTACCGGCAGAACAACAGGTGGAACAAACCATTGATACCACCACAGTAGGTGTAAAAGTATCTAACTTATCTTTTGGTTATCAGCCAAATGATCAAATTTTTGATGATACCTCTTTTGATATTAAACCTGGTGAATTTGTTGCGATTGTAGGAGAATCCGGAATAGGAAAAACCACCTTAATCCGCTTGATCATGTCATTTCTGCAAAGCACCAACGGAAACATTTCTTTCTTTAATCAAAATGGAGAAGAAGAGACAGCTACTGCTACCTCACGTTCCTATATATCTTATGTACCACAAGGCAATACCTTATTTAGTGGAAGTATTGCTGATAATGTAAGAATGGGACGTAGAACAGCCACAGACGAAGAAATTATAGAAGCCTTAAAAGCTTCCAGTGCTTATGATTTTGTAAAAGATTTGCCAAATGGCATGTACACCGTCATTGGCGAACGAGGTCATGGTATTTCTGAAGGACAGGCACAACGAATTTCTCTTGCTCGTGCCTTGGTAAAGAAAGCGCCATTCCTGGTATTAGACGAAGCAACTGCTTCTCTGGATGAGAAAACAGAATTACGTGTCTTAGACGGCATTCGTCAGTTACAACCAAAACCAACCTGTATTTTAATTACCCACCGTCGCTCTGTATTACAATACTGCGACCGAGAAATTAAAATCGATCAAAAACAGGTTTTACCAACTGACTTAGGCCTAATGTAACAAAGAGTTTTGCTTGCAAAACTCTAGCGCGACCGCGGTATTGCGCAGCAATTAAATCCATCTCCGCGGTCTGCGCATCCTCGCGGAGCGTTTTTTATGTAATAGGAAATTGCATCGCAATTTCCTATTACATAAAAAAACAGGTCAGCCTTTCGGCTGGCCTGTTTTTATTCTATTAACATGCACCTTTTCTACAAAAGACCTGTAATACCGTCTTTAACAAAATTTGAATATCCAACAATACATTCCAACGATCAATATATTGGGTATCTAATTCCACAATTTCATCAAAATCCGTAATGGAACTTCTTCCACTCACTTGCCACATACCTGTAATTCCCGGCTTAATACTCATTCGTCTCCAATGCACACGCTCGTATAACTCCACCTCATCCAATGTAGGCGGACGCGTTCCCACCAAACTCATATCGCCCCGTAACACATTGAAAAACTGTGGCAATTCATCAATACTGGTCTTACGGATAAATCTTCCTATTCGCGTAATTCTTGGATCATCCTGCATTTTAAACATAAACTGGCTATCCATTTCATTATGCTCCATTAAAGCTTCTTTTTTCTTTTCCGCATCTATACACATACTTCGAAATTTGTACATATAGAAATGTCTTCCATTCTGCCCCACACGTTCCTGTTTAAATATAACCGGGCCCTTGGAATCCAGTCGAATCAAAATAGCTGTAATCAACATAATAGGCGAAAAAGCAATAATCCCTATGGTACTTCCCAAAATGTCAATGATTCGCTTCAACAAGCGTTCTGTCGCATTCAAAGACACTGTATGATACGTCAAAATAGGATAGGTACCTACGCTGCTTACATATGTCTGGGCTGCACCTGCTCGAAAAGCATTCATGATAATACGAACCGTCACCCCCATCTCCATACACATGTTCAGATAAGGTTGAATATCAATTTGATTACTTCTCCTTTGCATAATGTAAACCTGATCAATGGCATGAATATGTATCAATTCCTCCAATGCATCTAACTTTCCAATATATTCTTCCGCATCATAGTCATCTCCATTGATACAAACATAGCCCACAATCTCCATTTCCAGATTACTCTGTCTTACAAAACGCTCAAACTTATGAAAACGGCTACGATTACCAATAATTAATGTTCTAGGTGCATTTCCAAAACGCTTCATCAAAACATAACGGACATAAAATGCGTTGCCCAATAAGAACAAATAGGATACTACCAAATATGTAACATAAAAATGTTTATCGATACGTGCCCTTCCTACATAAAACAATAATGTAGATGATACACTGGCTGAAATCAAAAAAGATTTTGATACACGTTTAATAATTCGATCTACATAAAAAAATGTTGTGACATTATATAAACGTGATTCTTTATTAGCCAATACATAAATAGCCATAAATGCTACACAAATCAAAAAATATCTTCTTTGCAAAAAAGATGTTCCCATACTTGTAAATAACCCTGCAAGAAAAAAGGATATCATGCCAAATACACAATCAAATACAATATATACTAAATTTGTACTTGCACCTCGATTAAATCGACCCATAACTACCGCCTTTCTTCAATTAGACATCTTATTATTATACTTACAATCTTTCTTACACTCACGTACTCACGTCTGTAAAAATTATACCATTTTTTCAAATTTGTGTAAAGAACCAATACAAAATGCTTATTTATATAAAAATTATTATTATCATTCAATTATTTACCCAAAACCTCTAGTACCATTCTATTCTTATCAAACACCACATATTACCAACAGAACAAAGAGTTTTGCTTGCAAAACTTTAGCGCGACCGCGGTATTGCGCAGCAATTCACTCCATCTCCGCGGTCTGCGCATCCTCGCGGAACGTTTTTATGTAATAGGAAATTGCATCGCAATTTCCTATTACATAAAAAAATCTTTTAAAGATATAGCGTTTTTTTAACAGTTCAGCCTGATGGCTGAACTGTTATGCTTTTCGCACAATAATTGACTCTACATGTTTGCTTTGTATTCAGATACCAGTGTTCCGACCCTTGCCATTATCCTAATAGATTTTGCTCAGGCTGAAACTCTTATACTTTTTTATTTGGATACTATGCCAAATATTGTTTCATGGTTCTTAATGCATTTTTCTCTAAGCGAGATACCTGTGCTTGTGAGATTTGCACCTCTTTCGCTACTTCCATCTGCGTTTTTCCTTGAAAGAAACGCATTTCTATAATTTCATGTTCCCGTTTTCCCAATTGTTCCAGTGCAGCTTTTAAAGACAAATTTTCCACCCAGGTTTCTTCTTTATTTTTTTTATCTTTTATTTGATCCATGATATATAAGGTATCTCCTCCATCTGAATAAACCGGTTCATATAAAGACAAGGGACTCTGAATTGCGTCCATGGCATGCAACAATTCTTCTCGCTCAACACCAATATGCTGCGCCAACTCTTGAATTGTTGGTTCCTGATTGGATTTTTTCATCATTGCTTCTTTCACATAAATTGCTTTATATGCCAAATCTCTCAAAGAACGACTAACACGAATACTATTATTATCACGAAGATATCTTCTTATTTCTCCAATAATCATAGGCACTGCATAGGTACTAAATTTCACCCCTTGGCTAAGATCAAAATTATCAATTGCTTTCATTAAACCAATGCAACCGATTTGAAACAAATCATCTACATTCTCGTTATGGTGATGAAAACGTTGTAAAATACTAAGTACAAGTCTTAAGTTTCCTTTTATATATAACTCTCTGGCATTTTGATCTCCATTTTTTATTTTTTGAAATAATGCCTCTTTTTCATCATTGTTTAAAAGTGGTAATTTTGCTGTATTTACACCACAGATTTCTACCTTATACAAAGCCATACTATTCCTCCTACACTCATGATTTTCAAATCTCGCCCCCAGAACAAAAAGTTTTGTAAGCAAAACTCTGGCGCGACCACAGTATTATGCAGCAATTAACTACATTTTCGCGACCTTGCACAGTCAGGCGGGTTTAATAATAGCCTTGCCATTTTTTATTACATTATTCCATATTCTTTATAGAACAAAGAGTTTTGCTTGCAAAACTCTAGCGCGACCGCGGTATTGCGCAGCAATTAACTCCATTTCCGCGGTCTGCGCATCCTCGCGGAGCGTTTTTTTGCTTTATAGGAAATTGCATCCCAATTTCCTATAAAGCAAAAAAACTTTTGGCTACACCTTATAAATGGTATAGCCAAAAGTTTCTCTTTTTTCAAACTGATTCCCTATCGCAAGTCTGTCACCAATGAACTATTTTATTGGGCAGCAGATTTTATACATCCATTCGAAGTATTTCTTTTCGCAAGCGCTTCATGATTTTTTTTTCCAATCTGGAAATATAGGATTGGGAAATTCCCAATAAATCCGCAACTTCTTTTTGGGTCTTTTCATACCCATCTGGATTACATAAGCCAAATCGCATTTCAACAATTGTACGCTCCCGCTTGGATAATTTTTCTAATGCTTTTTCTAATATTCCCTTGTCTACTTCATTTTCAATATTTTTAGATATTACATCTGGTTCTGTACCTAAAATATCAGATAACAATAATTCATTTCCATCCCAGTCCACATTCAAAGGCTCATCTATGGAAACCTCCAATTTATGCTTGCTGTTTCTTCTTAAAAACATCAGTATTTCATTTTCTATACATCTGGAAGCATACGTAGCCAGCTTGATATTTTTATCTAAATTAAATGTTTGGATTGCCTTCATCAATCCAATGGTTCCAATAGAAATCAAATCCTCTACATCAATTCCTGTATTGTCAAAACGTTTGGAGATATATACAACCAATCGAAGATTATGCTCCACCAAACGTGCTTTTGCAGCATTGGCAACTTCTTTTTCTCCATCCAGTGCCAAAATACATTCCCTTTCTTCTTCTGCATTTAGAGGTGAAGGTAAAATATCTACACCTCCAATATAATGTAATTCCCCCTTTGGTCTAAAAAACATACCGCGCATATCTGTATGCATTCGAAATTGAAATTTATTTTGCATTGCCACTTTTAAAATCATAGACTTTCGCTCCTTTTTACTACACTCTACCTATCCTTGACAAAACTTTCCTAAACGCATCCAGTGTGTAAAATCATATCATAATCTTCTCGCAAAGTAAGTTTTTCCCGACAAAAAGCGACTAATACATGCGGGTTGTCCTTCCATCTCCTTCCGTTATATATACGCACATTTTCCACATAAAAGGCCGGCAATAATCCATGTGCATTTCCAACAGATTTATATGGAATCCAAACAATTCCTGTTCCAACTAAACTTTTGTCTATTTCCCCATCAAACAACTTTTTTTGCATGTCCTGTATTTGTGGCGAAAAAAAATCTGCTATAAATACATAATGTGTAACCAATACAGGTGCATGATTCCACGGTGCATACAACAAATTTCCAGTATCTAATAAGCCGATCCCTTTTTTAGATTTCCCCTTTTGCGTGATCACAAAAGTGTATAATTTTTGTTGTTTTTCCCGTCGTATCATAATTGCAATTTTATAAATATAACTTCCTGCCACAAACAAAATTGACCGAAGTAATAATTGCAACATGGATATATTTCCTATGTATATTCCTGTATAGGTTGTTTTACCTGTTCTTCCAAACATAATAACACCAGCATATACTGCACTTGAAAAAAGATAACAAGCCAACACACCCATCATTTCTTTTCGTTTCTTTTCTGGAAATGCAATTTTCACTACCAAATATACCATGAACAAGATTGTCAACCAATCCAATATATCTTGACTTGCTCTATTTCTTTTTATTTGCACATAAACAAATAAAGTAGAACCAATAGCAGATAAAAAAGTAGCTAGAAAAAGCATTTTCCATGCATATTTTTTTTCACATATATTTCGCACCCAAACCAAAATACAAAAATTTTGTATGATCGCTGTCGCAAAAAAAACATCTATGTATATGACTTCTTTCAACGTTCACCTCCAGCATCATCATTTCTTTTCTTATTGTACCTTTCTTTTCCTGCATAATTTGTCATTTTGTGTAGCTCTTTTCAAACTTTTTATCCTCTTTTTTCGACAGCATCTTACATGGCATTGCTTTTTTGTTTTTATGTAACAAAATCATTAGATTGGAATTTCCCGTTAGAACAAAGAGTATTGCTTGCAAAACTCTAGCGCGACCGCAGTATTGCGCAGCAATTAACTCCATCTCCGCGGTCTGCGCATCCTCGCGGAGCGTTTTTTATGTAATAGGAGATTGCATCGCAATTTCCTATTACATAAAAAAAAGCGCAGCCATTGGCTGCGCCTATCATTTTTTATCTATTTCTTTTCAAAAATCCTGGAATTTGAATATCTGATGATTTACCAGTCTGTGTAGCTGTTGCACCCCCACCAATATGTTCCAAACGTTCTGTCTCATAAGTAGGACGTTGTACATTCACATGTGGTCTAGCACTTGCATGTGAGCGACTTGCAGTTGTAACTGGCTTTACAACTGGTTTATCTACCTGCGCTGGTCTAGGAGATACACCTGCTCCAAAGTTCTTCTTCATAGCATTGTTAATCAATGTGCTGGAAGAACGTGCACGTGTTACTTCCTGTCCATCCAAGCCAGTAGCAATAACAGTAATGATAACTGAATCTGGAGCTGCATCATCATACATAGCACCAAAGATAATGTTTGCATCTTCCCCTGCCAATTCTTCTACAAAAGTAGCTGCTTCATTGGCTTCATACAAACCGATGTCTCCAGATATATTGATGATTACATCTGTCGCACCTTCAATGGTAGTCTCAAGCAATGGACTTGTAATAGCCTGCTTAACAGCCTCAATACACTTCTCATCACCTTTACCAACACCAATACCAATATGCGCAATACCCTTATTTGACATAACCGTACTTACATCTGCGAAGTCAAGGTTAATCAAACCAGGTACATTAATCAAATCTGTAATACCCTGTACACCTTGTTGTAATACTTCATCTGCCTTCTTTAAAGCATCTGGCATAGTTGTTCTTCGATCAACAATCTCTAATAACTTGTCATTTGGAATAACAATTAATGTATCTACATTTGCCTTTAATTTTTCAATACCACCGATTGCGTTTGCCATACGTGTCTTTGCTTCAAAACGGAATGGCTTTGTAACGATACCTACTGTCAAAATTCCCATCTCTTTGGAAATCTGAGCAACCACAGGTGCTGCACCTGTTCCTGTACCGCCACCCATACCACATGTGACAAATACCATATCTGCACCACGGATAATATCCGTTAATTCTTCACGACTTTCCTCTGCTGCACTCTCCCCTACTTCTGGCTTTGCTCCTGCACCTAATCCTTTTGTGAGTTTCTCACCAATTTGCACACATGTCTGTGCCTTGCATGTCTGCAAATGTTGTCTATCTGTATTTACGCAAACAAATTCTACGTCTTTTACACCCTCTTCGACCATTCGATTTACTGCATTATTTCCAGCTCCACCAACACCAACTACAATAATCTTTGCTCCGTTGTTGGCTTCATTTGTTTTAATCTCAAGCAAGGTTTTCTCCTCCTTCATGTTTCATGCTACGACTATCTTAGTCCTACTTTATATGATACTTTTTTTTCAGAAAATAATCAAGTCATTTTTATAACTTTTGAAATATTTCTTCATATTTTTGTACAAAAACTTTAACATTTTTTTCTAATCTCTGCGATATATTACAATTCCAAAAGTTGTAGCAAATTTTATTCACAGATTGCAATAAAATAATAAACCTAACGTTTCTTATTTTTTACTTTTTTTAAAAATAATTCGATTTTGTCCCTTTTGAAAATTTTCCATGTTTAAAACACCCTTTAGATGTTTTTTTCTTGCCTTAACCAACAATTTGGATAATTCTGCAATTTGTGGATCATACAATTCTTTCTTTCCCAAATTGATTGTGATATCATCTACATAAAGATATACCTTTCCTTTATTTGAAAATACAACTCGATCAATTTCAACTTTATATTTCGTCAATGCCTGGGAAATCTGCATAATTCTTTCAAATATACCATCTTCCTCCACTTGCAGCTGTTCATGCAAATTCATTCGCATGAAAACAACCCCTTCAATCAAAGGTACACTTTTTTCTTTTTTCGTCGTACTTTCCACCACAATACCATCTTTATCAAAATACAGATATTCCCCCATATATTGAATACAGCCCACAATAGGTTTTTCCACTACCGTAATCTTGATGGTATGCAGATTTAGGATTTGTACTGTCATTTTATCAACAAAAGCCAATTTAGGTTGTGTACCAAATCGATATTTAAAATAAGTAGCAAAGGTATTTGCTGTTTTCTTTCCATCCAAAACAATCTCTTTTATATTGGAATCTTCATAATAGGCAGTTCCCACTACCTGCACTTCCGTAATATGTGCCATAAAAAAGATACCAATGAAAATAAGTAATACCAATCCAAAACCTGCAAGTGCAACGACAACTATATTTTTTACTTTTTTTTGTTTCATGTCCTCCACCTACTCTCCTTAAGATTGTAGTGCCTCCTCCTGCTTTTGCTTTAATTTGATTTGGTTGGACACACTAAGAACCAATCCCATCTCAATCAGCATAAGTGCTACGGAAGTTCCTCCATAACTAATAAACGGCAATGCCACACCTGTGGAAGGAATCGAATTGGTCACAACTGCCACATTGATTGCAACCTGTGCTGCGATATGAATCATAATTCCTGTACAAATCATACCACCAAATAAATCTGGTGCATTGATCGCAATCTGAAAAATTCTCCAAAGCAAAAAGATAAAAACACATAAGACACAGCAAGCGCCAAACATACCTAACTCTTCACAAATAATAGAAAAAATCCAGTCATTCTGTGCTTCCGGAACATACCCCAGCTTCTGCACACCTTTTCCCAAACCTTTTCCAAACAAACCACCAGATGCCACAGCATATAACCCCTGCAAAATTTGATAAGCATAATCATCTGCCGGATTATCCTCCAAATGTAGCCAAATTTGGAAACGTTTCATACGAAAGCCCTCTCCAAACATCAAGATTCCAGCCAAGCCTACGGCACCTAAAACACCAATAATCAAATAATATTCTTTTCTTCGACTGGCAACAAAACAAGTACCACCTACAATTATGGTCAGAATAATCGCTGTACTAACATTTTCAACCGCAATCAATGCAATATCTACCATAGCCAGCACTACCACTTGCACAAAACCTCTGAATGTATCTAAAATTCTTGGGTTTTGGTATATTTGATAAGAAACAAATAAAATAACTGCAACCTTGGCAAAATCGGAGGGTTGAAAAGTCCCCAAAGGTCCAATCTCAATCCAACGTTTTGCTCCATTAAATTCTTTACCATTTACCAATACATATACTTGTAATACAATGGAAACCAACAAGGTAAAGGTAGCCCAGGAAATTTGAAACTGTGGTATTTTTTTCAAGAATATTTTGTAATTAAACTTTGACATACATAACATTACTACAATTCCTGCAATCACCATAATCCCCTGTCGTTTTAAATAATACATGGAGTTATTGAATTTCATAGTTGCAGAATAATAGCTAGTGCTATAAATCATAATCAATCCAAATACTACAAGAAATAAAACCAAAAACAACAAGCTATGGTCATATAATCCATTTCCCCAAGTAACAAGTGGTTGTTTATTTCTCATACGATAACTGGATTTATGATTTTTCGGCATACTTCGCATTCTGCGCGATGTACTTTTTTTGCTTCCTTTCTTACGAGGTTTTCTATCTCCATTCTGGTATACCGTATATTGTTCTTCATTTTGATCTTCTACATAAGATGAGCCACGTCTGGTTGTCCCCCTCTGCGTTCTTGCTGTCCTTCCCGACTGCAAGCTACGCCTTCTTCTTTCATCAGACATAAACTACCTCCTCTCATCCTTTAGGAAAGTCCATGTACAAATTCTTTGAACATGTCGCCACGTTGTTCATAACTTTTAAACATACCCCAACTTGCGCAAGCTGGTGAAAGTAATACTGCTTCTCCCGGTTCTGCGTGTTCTGCTGACACACGTACTGCTTCTTCCAAACTCTCTACCTTTATAATATCGGTAAAACCATGTTTCTTTGCACATTCTGCAATCTTGTCACTTGTCTGACCCAACAAAACCAACAACTTAACTTTTCCGTCAAATGCATCAATCCATTCATCATAAGTAGAGCCTTTATCATATCCTCCACCAATCAAAACGGTTTTTCCAACCATAGCACGAATTCCTTGAATCGCTGCATCTGGATTTGTTCCCTTGGAATCGTTGTAATATTTTACACCACTTTTCTCTGCTACAAATTCTATACGATGTTCTACTGCTTTAAATTTGCGAATAACCTGCCCAATGGTTTCCATCGGTACACCCATAAAATAGCCAATTGCAACACCAGCCATAACATTTTCATAATTATGTTTGCCCAATAATGTCAACTCTGAAATATGGCAAACTTTCTGCACCGCTCCATTGTATGCAAACTGTATATTATTGTCTGAATCTAAATAAATGCCTTCTTCTAATTTATGTGCACTACTAAAATAAAATACCTTTGCTGGCACTGTTTTTGCCTTTTCTCTTAAGATTGGATCCTCATAATTAAGTACGCAAACACAATCCTTATTTTGATTTTTGGTAATGGCCATCTTTGTGTTGGCATAATTTTCCATTGTGTAATGTCTATTTAAATGATCTGGTGTAATGTTAAGAATTGCACTCACCTTTGGACAAAATGTATGTACCGTTTCCAACTGAAAACTACTAATTTCCGCTGCCACAACGGAATCTTTTTGAATTTGTGGTGCCATCTTTGTATATGGCACGCCAATATTCCCTACTACAAAAGTAGAAGTATAATGTGCTTGTAAAATTTCTCCAACCAAAGCTGTTGTCGTTGTCTTTCCGTTTGTTCCCGTAATAGCTGCAATCGTGCCATCAGAAAGCAAATAAGCCAATTCGATTTCTCCAAGAATCTTCTTTCCTGCCTGACGCATTTCTTCTACCAAAGGATTGTCAATTGGTACTCCAGGGCTAATCACAACTGCTTCTACCTCTTGGCGCAATTTCGCATCTAAAGCATCTCCTAAAACCACACGTACGCCTGTATCTGCCTTTAACTTATGTAAGATTTCATTAGAATCCAAATCTACATTTCCATCATACAAAATAACATTTGCACCCTGTTCTACCAATAAATCTGTAGCTGCAATTCCGCTAATTCCTGTTCCAATCACTAAAAATGTCTTATTCTTCCAATCCATTGTATATTCGATCCTTTCTTTTTCATTTCGATTCTACTGCTTCTATTACTTCCCTGTGACAATATTACTGCATTGCAGTTAAAGCAATCAAACAAAATAAGGCAGTCACACAAGAAAAAACAGCAACGACTCTTGTCTCAGACCAACCACCCAATTCATAATGATGATGAATCGGCGTCATACGGAAAATTCTCTTGCCCTCTCCATATTTCTTTTTTGTATATTTGAAATATGTCACCTGTAACATAACAGAAAGAACTTCACATAAATAAATCAAACCAATCAATGGGATAAATAATGGCATTTTCAACATATATGCGCTTGCTGCCACAAAACCTCCCAAAGCCAAAGATCCCGTATCACCCATGAATACTTTTGCCGGATACACATTAAACAATAAAAATCCTAACAAACTTCCAACTACAGCACAGGTAACCGGTGCTATGCCACTTTGGGTACCTACTGCTACTACCGTAAAAAAGGTTGCAACCACAACGGTAACACTAGATGCTAATCCATCCAAGCCATCTGTAAAATTCACGCCATTTACTGTACCCAAAAATACGAAAAATAACATAATTACAAATACCGGCAAGGGCAATGTAATCTCCCCATAAAAAGGTACATAGGTTGCTGTTCCTAACTTATCATTGGTAATTAAAATATAAGCAAAAGCCACTGTTACAATAAACTGTCCCAACATTTTCTGCCAAGGAAGGAGCCCATCTGTATTTTTTCTAACCACCTTAAGATAATCATCCAGAAAGCCTACTAATCCAAATCCTAATGTAACAAACAAAACAGGAATCAAGTCTGTATTTCCTTTTACAAAACATAAGCTGGTAAGCACCACACTAATTAAAAAAATCACGCCACCCATTGTTGGTGTCCCAGCCTTCTTTAAATGTGCTTGTGGTCCTTCTGTTCTCACACATTGTCCAAATTTCAATTTATGCAAAAATGGAATAATGATTGGACTTAAAATTACACTAATAAAGAAAGAAAGCAAAACTGGAAATGCAATCTCGATCATGGTTTTGTTTATTACTAACATTATCTTCACCTCTATGTTTTCTTGTATATTTCAACCGGTGTATACACCAAATGCATACCGATCCGATTATATTCCTCTCTTGGACACCCTCTTTGAAACTGTAAATCCAATATTTACCAATACCAAGTGTCCCTACAATCTCAATATACAATTATATATCTTTTATTTACAGATTGCAAGCTAATTGCAATTTTCATTATCCAAAATGGTAACAGTTCAGCCGAGCCATACATAAAGTGCCAGATCAACCAAAAGAAACAAGTAAAAGAATGGCTAAACTGCTACTCAAAACTAGCATACACTTGCGGAATTTCTAAATAGGGCAATATATTTTCATATATTTCCCTAATTGCAGGCGCTGCAATTGTTCCTCCATAATATAAGCCTTTCGGTTCATCAATCAAAATAATTGCCATAACCTGTGGCTCTTGTGCAGGCGCAAATCCCATAAATGAAGATATATATTTTTTGCTGCTTCTAGGCAGTTTTTCTGAAGTTGCTGTTTTCCCTCCCATACGATACCCTTCTATATATGCATTTTTCCCTCCTCCTTCTGCTACCACTGCTTCCAACAATTCTCGCATGGTAACACTAACCTCCTGCGATACCACGTCTTTTTTTTCTTGATAGGAAAGATTCTGCTCAATCCCCTGTTTCGCCTTTACTATTTTCACCCCCACATGTGGCGTAATTAATCTCCCACCATTTACAATTGCGCAGGCTGCCCGAAGCAACTGCATAGGTGTTACCTGTATAGATTGTCCAAATGCCATGGTTGCCAATTCTACTTCCCCCACTTTATCCTTTTTATGAAAAATACTATTGGCTTCCCCAGGTAAATCAATACCTGTTTTTTCAAACAAACCCAGTTTTTTATACCAACGATACATCGCATCCACCCCTGTCCGCTGCGCAATCTCCATGAATACCGGATTACAGGAATTCATAATACCTTCTCGAAACGTTTCCTGCCCATGTCCTGCAATTTTATGGCACCGTATTCTTCTATCTTCAACAATTTTATATCCAGGGCAAAAAAAAGTATCTTCCACTTTTACCTTTCCTTCTGATAAGGCAGCTGTAGCTGTAATAATTTTAAATATGGACCCCGGCTCATAAGTATCACTAACGCAACCATTTCTCCACAAATTATTACGATACTGATTTTTTTCTTTTTCCGTCTTATTTGTATAAGATTTTGGCAGTGCAAAAGGATCATTCAAGGAGAACTCCGGTTCGTTCACCATTGCATATATTTCTCCATTTTGGGGATTTAAAATAATTACTTTTATCTCCTTTGCTTCCTTTTGTATTCTCACCTTTTCAGCTATCTGTTGTGCATATTTTTGTATGGTCACATCCAAACTTAGATATAGGTCATTACCTGCCACTGGTTCTATTCTCTGTTCTGACACATTGGCTATTTCCTCCCCTCTGGCATTGGTCAAAGTTAATATTTTCCCTGGTTTTCCTTGCAAAACCGAATCATACTTTACTTCCAATCCAATGATGCCTTGATTGTCACTACCTGTAAATCCAATCACTTTAGAAGCCAAGCTATCATAGGGATAATATCGCTTATAATCTTCATCCACCATAACCCCCTCTAAGGCATAACTTCTAAGAAGATCTGCTACCTTTTTATCTACATTTGTCGCAATTCTTTCAATGGATGACTTTTTTTCTACTCTTTTTTTGATTTCCTCTTCCGGCTTTTTCAACACATGGGACAATACATATACCACCTTATTGGGCTCCTTGATTTGATTATGGATAACGGACACTGTACAAACGGATTTGTTTGACGCAATCACTTTGCCATTTCGATCAAACAATCTTCCCCTCTCTGCCTTTATAGAACGCTCTCGTTCCTGCACTTCTTTTGCCGCTTCACCAAAATGGTCCGACTGCACCACCATTAAAAAAGCCATTCTACACATCAAAGCAGAAAAGATAAGAACAATACCTACAAAGCCTCCAAAAATACTACGGCGATGATACGTTCGTAATACATGTACATGCTTTTTATTTTCAAACACAAAAAAGCCTCCTCAAACCATCTTATTCTAAATGGTATGAAAAGACTTTCTTGTATATACCTCAAATTACAGTAACCAGTAAATCATCACCTAATTTATAGTATAATCTATGGATTTTCCGTAGCTGCCACAATTGGCGTTTCAATTGGTACCGGACTATTTACCACAACATTTTCACCTTCCACATCCGTAATCTCCGTTGTCTCATCCGGCAAACCTGTGTCTTCCGGCACTGGTGTTTCTTTTGCAGCCTCAGGTGTTGCTTTTGTCTCCTTTGGTTCCGCTGTTGCCGGCGCTTGGCTGGCAGCAGTTTGCTCCGCCTTTTTCGCTGCTTTTTCATCTTTATATACACCTAAAAATGGTAGCATATCCTTCATCACATCTTTTACAATTTCCTGGGCATAGGTACTATGGGCCTGATCTTTTACATGGGGTTCGTCCACAATGGCATAAACTACAACCTGTGGATGATCCATAGGTGCTGCTCCAATAAAAGAAACCAAATACTTACCTGTTTTTCGAGGCAATTTTTCTGCTGTTCCTGTCTTACCACCAATGGCATAGCCCGGAATAGCTGCATAAGATGCCGTACCCTCTTCAACTGTTGATTGCAAATATCGTCTCAACAAAGCACTCGTATTCTCTGTGACAGTTCTGCGAACCAAAGTAGGTTCTATGTTTTTTATCAAGGTACCATCTGAATCCAAAACCTGTTTCACAACATATGGCTTATAATAGCTTCCACCATTGATCACAGAAGAAAATGCACAAGCAATCTGAAGCATATTCACTGTCAAACTTTGTCCAAAACTACAAGTAGCCAACTCTGTAGGACCTAAATTTTCCTCTGAAAAACGCAAACCCGAAGTTTCTCCCGGCAAATCAATTCCCGTTCTTCTACCTATATTAAAGATATCTTCATATTTAGCAAAGGTCTTTTTTCCCATCTTAGCTGCCAACTGCATCATAACATCGTTACAAGACTTCATCAAGGATTGCTCCAAATTCAATGAACCATGACCAAATTTAGACACACAAGAAATATGTTTGCCACCATAAGTCTCACCACCATCACATACATACCAACTATTGTCTGTGGCAACCCCTTCTTCCAAAGCCGCAGCCACCGTCAAAGGTTTATAGGTTGAACCGGGTTCATAACCATAACTCACACAAAAATTACTCCACATTTGATTTAACAAATCGCTTTT
>JAFORL010000095.1 GCA_017393285.1 Lachnospiraceae bacterium | reverse complement strand
TTTAAATCAAATGAGTGGTTAACAAGAAAGAAACTTTGGATTAAAAAAATCAAAATGAGTAGTTAGGAGGAGAAACATGGAAATATTAAGAATTGAACATTTAACAAAAATATATGGCAAAGGAGAAAATGAGGTAAGAGCTTTGGATGATGTATCTTTTTCTGTGGAAAAAGGACAGTTTGTTGCGATTATTGGACCATCAGGTTCTGGAAAATCTACCCTTCTTCATATTTTAGGTGGAGTGGATGTGCCAACTAGTGGAAAAGTATTCATGGATGGAAAAGATGTATTTACCCAAAAAGAAGAGGAATTTGCTATTTTTCGTAGAAGACAGGTTGGACTAATCTATCAGTTTTACAATTTGATACCTGTGTTAAATGTGGAAGAAAATATGACATTGCCGATTTTGATTTCAGCCAAAGACGCCTCCTTTTGCTAAGCAAAGGGTAAGGAGGCATGATAACAAACCTGTCTCGGTGGGGACTATAAGTTTCAACGAAGCGCAACTTTACTTTCTTCAATAGAGTTTAACCTGACTGGAGGATACATAGAACTGTTAGAAGTTGTAACAGTAGCATATATATAAGGGTTTTGTTACACAAAATGTGTGAATGTAAGAAAAAAGTAAGAAAATATAAGAAAATGTTTATATTATTTTGAATTAAATTGATGTATTATGGAATATGTGAAACGGCAAGGGGGAAAGGGCAAGCAAGCTTCTAACGGTTTCCGTGAAAGTTTTAAATGAATAAAAGATTTTAGGAATGAAAATGAAAAAGAATGAAAAGATGAAAAAAGAAAAGAGATGGGTTTGATAGAATCTATCTCTTTGTGTTATGGTGTAGTTGTATTATAATATTAGTACAATGATGTTGTAGCATCTATATACCGTTTTCTATAAACGATTTCCTAAAGATTTTAAAAATAGGTTATTCAGAGAAAAGGGTAAGAAATGTAACAGGAGCGGTAACAATGCAGGCTGGATTGTTATAAAAGAGAGGAGGAAATATGTGGAACAAGTAGAGCAAATGGATTTCGTGGAAGCAAAAGAAGAAAAAAGAAAATGCGTCATTGACGTGAAAAATCTTTACAAAGTGTATCCATTAGGAAAGAATTATGTTCGAGCATTGAATGGAGTCAGTTTTCAAATTTATGAAGGAGAGTTTTGTGCCATTGTTGGTACGTCTGGTAGTGGAAAGTCTACCCTGCTCAATATGTTGGCAGGTCTGGAAAAACCGACAAAAGGATCCATTATGGTGGCGGGCGAGAGAATTGAAAAATACAATGAGAATCGCCTGGTCAAATTTCGTCGGGAAAAAATCGGTTTTATTTTTCAATCCTTTAACTTAATCAGTACCATGAATGCAATTGAAAATGTGGCTATGCCATTGGTGTTTCGAGGTGTGCCAAAGTTTATACGCAATAAGAGAGCTGAAAAGATGATTGAATTGGTTGGTCTGAAAAAATACAAGACACATAAGCCAAACCAAATGTCAGGAGGACAGCAACAGCGTGTAGGTATGGCAAGAGCATTGGTGTTGAATCCTACCATTGTATTTGCAGATGAACCAACAGGAAATCTGGATTCTGCAACTTCAGAAGAAATGATGACATTGATGCGAAAGGTATTGAGTGAGAAAAACAAAACCTTAGTTATGGTTACCCATGACAATGATTTGGCTGCTTTGGCAGACCGACAAATCCATATTAAAGATGGAAAGATAGTAAAAATAGAGGAGGGCAACGAAAGGTGAGAGAAAATGTAAGAAAAGCAAGAAAGTTAATTGGTATATTAGGAATGGTGTGTGTAGTCAGTGCGACACAGTTTGCACCAGTACATGCAACAGAGAATACAGAGACAGTAACTACCGCCAATACTGCCACAGAGGAAAGTACACAACAGGGCGTTGGCGAAACAGGAGCCGGCGATATAGGAACCAGTAATACCGGAACCGATAGCGATATTTTGGTATCCAATGTGAGCATTTCTAATGTGAAGGCAGGTAACAATGCTTCCGTAGCATTTACCCTGACAGGCGGAAAGAATACCAAGAAAAAATATGAGGTGGAGACCATAGAAAGTGTAACCCCTTTGATTGATTCTGCATCCGGTTTTGTAAAAAATAGCGAAACCAGCAGAATGACATCGGGTACTTCCAATACTTTGAATGTTTCCTATAATTTTCAAACCAAGGATAATGTGGAAACAGCATATTACCCGGTTGCTTTTACCATTGTATATACTAGAAAGAGTACAGATGGTAAGAAGACCTATGATGAAGAATATGCCGTGACAAAAGAATTTAGTGTGAAAATAACAGGCAAGAAAACGACAGAGGAGACTGCAGCACCTGAGACAAAGTCGGCAGATGGTGACATTTCTTTTGTTATGAAGAATAAGCCAATCGGAACCTATGGACAGGGTTGTAATATTGCATTTGTGGCAAAGAGTGATAAATATAAGATTTACAGTGTTACACCAGTAGTAGATGATAATTTTCCTTTTGATAGTACTTCGGATGCATACAAAACAACACATGCCAATGGCGTTGCAAGATTAAATTGCCAATATCATTTCGTGGTAAAGAATAATGCAACGACAGGATATGCCCCTGTTAAATTTGATGTTACATATAAAAAGAATAATGTTTTGGTATCAGAGCAAAAGGTAATCAATGTATCTTTGACAGGTAAAAAGGAAGACAAAAAAGATGATGCCACGAAGAAGAAATCTACCCCAAGAGTCATGGTAGTGGGGTATACCACAGATGTTGAAAAGGTCATGCCTGGGGAAAAATTTCATTTGAAGTTGCAGCTAAAGAATAATGCTGCTTCTGCAGTACAGAACGTGAAATTTACCTTATCTACTGCAAATGGAGAATTTTTGCCAGCCAGTGGTGCCAGTACCGCCTTTGTGGATCGCATTGGTGCAAAGAATACTGTGACTTTGGATTTTGTTATGAAGGCCAGTGCCGGTCTGGGTGCAAAATCTTACGTGATTACAGTGAAATCAGAATATGAAGATACCAATGCAAATGCTTTTGATGCTACAGATAATGTATCTATTCCAATTTCCATCAAAGATCGTTTGAGTTTATCTGATTTGGAAACTGCTTCTGTAAACGTGGATGATGAAGGGGAAGTGAATTTTACCATCAATAACATGGGAGTAGCTACTTTAAATAATGTGACGGCAATTTGTAAAGGACAGAATATAAAAGGGGAAGAAAAATATGTAGGAAATATTGCAGCAGGTGCTTCCGAGTATGTTTCTGTTCCTGTCACAGGGGTAAAAGAAACGCAGGATGACAGTGATGCCAAGATGACAATTATCATCAAGTATGAAAATGCAGCAGGAGAAAGCAAGTCCTATAAACAAGCGGGTGAGGTATATGTGGAGCCTGCAATGGACATGGAAGAAATGGATGAAGAGGCCATGGCAGATGCAGAACCAGCCCATAGTAAAGGAAAAGCACCAATTATACCGATTGTAGTTGGTGTAGTGATTGTAGCGGGAGTTGTTGTGTTTTTGGTAAAGAGAAAAAAGAAAAAACAGTTGTTATTAGAACAGGAGTTGATGGAGGATGAGCTTTCTTGATATGATTAGTATGAGTGCAGGAAATTTATGGCGCAGAAAACTGCGTACCATATTGACTGTACTTGGTGTATTGATTGGAGCCACTTCCATTATTACCATGTTGAGTCTGGCAATCGGTATGAAAAAGCAGATGCTGGAAAGTTATGAAAGTTATGGTTCGATTACAGAGATTGAAGTCCGGGGTGGAGATGACATGGGTTCTGATGGTTCAGGACAACTGAATAAAGATACCTTGTTGTCAGATACCAATATGGAAACTTTTTCCCAGATGGAGTATGTGGAAAAGGTAAGTCCGATTTTAGAATACTATGGTTCCACCAAAATAGGAAAATATACAGGATCTTTTCAGGTTTTGGGTGTGGATAAAGAAGAATTGGCAAAGCAGAAACTGGCAAAGGGTGAACTACCTGGTGTCAGTGGCAATAAATTGGAAGTGATTGCTGGAAATAGTATCTTAACCAGTTTCTATTATATGCGTGGCGATGAAATGATAGGGTATTGGGATACTCAGGAATTGCCGGACATTGATTTGATGAAGCAACTTAGAAAAGTACAGATGTATATGAATACCTATGATGGTAGTAGTGAAGAGAACAGTAGTGAAGAGAACAGTAGTGAAGAGAACAGTAGTGAGGAAACCACTTCTGATACAGAGGGAGATTCTACAGAAGATACGTCCGCTTCAAGCGAATATGTGGATCCGGACATTTCTACGACGACCTCTACCCAGACCAATAATGGCCAGATTGAATTTCCTATACAGGTTACCGGTATGATGGAGGGAAAAGTAGATGACTATTCTAACTATAGTCAAGGTCTATTGACAGATATCGATCAACTAAAGGCCTTTCTCATTCGTAAGTTTGGAAAAAATAATATTCCTGAACAACCAAAAGACAATGGAAAGCCATTGAATGAATGGGTGTATAATTCCTTTAAAGTAGAAGTGGATCGGTCAGAGCATGTGGAAGAAGTACAAAAAGCTATACAGGATATGGGATTTTCTGCCTCTAGTAATAAGGATATGATCGACAGTATGAATTCTTCTATGCAAATGGTGGAATTGGTATTGGGCGGAATTGGTATGGTTGCCTTCTTGGTTGCTGCAATTGGTATTGCTAATACCATGATGATGTCTACCTATGAGCGTACCAAGGAAATTGGTGTTATGAAGGTATTAGGGTGCGATATGCGGGATATCAAAAAATTATTTTTGTCAGAGGCAGCATTTATCGGATTTGTTGGTGGTATGGTTGGTTTGTTCTTTTCTATTGCCATTTCACATGTAATCAACAATGTGGCATCCAAAAGTGTAGAAACGGGAGATATGCAGATTTCCCTGATTACCTGGTGGTTGGCATTGGCAGCAGTTGGTTTTTCGACCTTCATGGGAATTGTCGCAGGATATTTCCCTGCCAGAAGGGCTATGAAATTGAGTCCTTTAGCCGCCATCCGTACAGAGTAAGGGGAAAACAATCGCGAAAAGGACAGCTAGATTATGGTCCGACATTGTGAAACATCACAAAAAGTAAAGGGAAAATGATTACGAAAGGACAGCCAGTCCTTACACAAAATTCTGTGTAGGGGCTGGCTGTTTTTGCATGATTACTTTGTTTTGCCTGCGTCTGTTTTTGAGTGGGAAAAAACGTTAGCAGACCCAATCCTTTGTGGGTGTTTTATAAATGTAACAGACAATCTAATAGCGCATCTGCTACTTCTTCTTTAGAAAGCATAGGCAATTCTCTGGTTTCCTCTTCCGAAATAAAGGTGACTACATTGGTATCTGTACCAAAGCCTGCACCCGTATCTTTTAAATTGTTGGCAACAATCAAATCGGCATTTTTCTTTTCTAATTTTTTCCTTGAATTTTCCAGCATATTTTCTGTTTCCATTGAAAAACCGCATAAAATCTGTCCGGCTTTCTTTTGTGCGCCTAAGTTTGCCAAAATATCTTTGGTACGAAGCAGAGGAATAGACAATTCTCCTTCTTTTTTCTTGACTTTTTCAGACGCTACCTGGGCTGGTGTATAGTCTGCAACGGCAGCAGATTTGATAATGATATCTTGTTCTGGTGCATATTTCATCACCGCATCATACATATCCTGAGCACTGACAATCGGTACCACATCTACAAATGCAGGTGGTTGCAGACTGGTTTTGCCACTGATTAAGGTAACTTTCGCACCTCGTAACATGGCGCGTTTGGCAATGGCATATCCCATCTTTCCGGTGGAATGATTGGAAATAAAACGTACAGGATCAATGGCTTCCTGGGTAGGACCGGCGGTTACCAAAATTCGTTTCCCAGCCAAATCCTTTTCGCAAGCAATATTTTTTTCAATATAGGAAAATAATACTTCCTCGCTAGGCATTTTGCCGGCACCCGTATCTCTACATGCCAAAAATCCGGTATCTGGTTCTATAACCGTGAAATTGTATTTGCGTAAAGTTGCAATATTATCCTGTGTAATAGGATTTTCGTACATTCTGGTGTTCATAGCTGGAGAAACCAAAATAGGTGCGGTACATGCTAAAGCAGTAGTGGACAGCATATCGTCAGCAATGCCATGGGCAAGTTTGGCTATGATATTGGCAGAAGCAGGGGCGATTAACATGAGATCCGCCTGTTGTGCCAAAGAAACATGGGCTACGTGAAATTGAAAATTTCTATCAAAGGTTTCTACCAGACATTTGTGGTTGGTTAAGGTTTCAAAGGTAATGGGATTGATAAAATTGGTTGCGTTTTTTGTCATAATGACATGTACATCTGCGTGTTGCTTTACTAACATACTGGTAAGATTGGCGATTTTATAGGCTGCAATGCTCCCAGTAACTCCAAGTACGATGGTTTTTCCTGTAAACATAAATTTCTTTCCTTTCTATGATTATGTATGATAGTTGCACTTTTACTTGCTTTAAAATTTTTTTCAGTAGGTGTTGTTTCTGTAAGCTTGCTGGCAAAGAAATATACCTGGTAGACAACCTAATCTGTATGAGTAAGTAGCCTTGTTGGGCGAATTACATATACAGAATCAATTGCGTTAGCAGTTGGTTTTAAAGTAAACCCACTTTTATTTATGATGGTGTCAGCAGACTGACCTGTGGGTTTTCTTTGTTGTCTGCAATAGCTTTTATTCACAAAAACCCCAAAATCTTCAATATGGTAATTGATTAGGTATCACCATAGGTTCGGATCCCTTTTGCAATATAAACTTCTTGGAATAAAGAATGGTATTCCTGTTCTGATAATTCTACAACATAATTTTTAGGGAAATTCTTGGAAAGCCCTTTTTCCTGTAAAATATGGGCAGCTTTGTTGTAGGCCACGGCAGCTTCAATTTCAGAATTGTAGGTACCAATTTGATAATCTCCGTTGATATGAATCTTAGCTATATATTGGGTGCGTCCTTTTATGGTTTCCTTGGTTACACCATGATATTTGTTGATAATTTCGATATTCTTATATCGAAAATCCGTATGATCTCCATTGACAAAACGGTAATCTCGCCCCTGCACTGCAAAATTCTTGATACCATATCGATTTAGAATATTGTATTGGGTGCCAAAATCGGCTACAAATAAGTGCCCGCCTCGTCTTTGTATGGTGTGTTTAGAATAGTAAAATAAGTCATCTACATCAAATTTTAAGTAATCATCTTTGGAAAAATAATATAAGAAATAATTGCTATAGATGTAAATCGGTGTTTTGCAATAAATGCCGTTATCTCGAAAATTTAGCAAGGACACCCATTTCTTAAAAGGAAGAATACCAATTTTCTGATAAGCTTCCAATGAAAAAGTCTGGGTGCGAAAAAGCGCAGTGGCTTCTTCATAGGCTTTGTGCGCCGATTCTTCTGTCGAAAAACTACCTAGACTAATATGCTTTCCTTTGCAGGTAATAGAAGCTCTATAAGAGATGTTCCCATCTTTTCTTCTGGTTGTGTATACCCCATTTGCTGCTTTCATAGTTATATTTCCCCTTTAATGCTCTCATTTTTCAGCTACCTTCAGCATACCATATTTACCTATTAGAATCAAGAATTGCCAACGCTACTCTTGCAATTTCAGACTGGGATTTGCACAATCGAAATATAAATACATCTTGCTAATGGATGAAAGCCACTGAATCCGCCCGATAGGGCTACTTGCTTATACCAATCAGGTTTTCACGTATGCAAACAGAATTGCATGCAAACATGCATTCTGTTGACTACAAAAAACGCTTCCGTAGAAAGATGTCGAAAAAAAGTTAACAAATAAGGGAAAAAATGGTAATTAATTATTGGAAAAATTTAACGAAAAAAAATGTCGAAACAATCTAAAGCTTATGAAATATATTTAAAAATGGATAATACTGGAAATAAAAAAGGGAGTATCTCACAAAGTTAAGAAAGGGTTATTGACAGAACAAGAGAAGGTAGGATAAAATGCAAGACAAGTTACAGGAACATCTGCTGAACAGAAGAAAGGCGGTTGGAACTTGTAACCTTTTCCGCAATACCGCGGTTGCGCTAGCGTTTTACAAGTAAACAGATATGACTGCTTTGCAGTCGCCACAATGTATGAAAGTGAAATATGTAATCTGATTTCTGATTTTCATGGTTTCTCAAGGATTTTTTGAGTCGGGAGAGAGATTTTTGGAAGGAGAGAAAAGATAGCAAACGCACAAAGGCAATGTTGAGAGTTGCCTCAAAAAATGGAGGGAATACATGAAACAAGAGTGTTCAAGTTTTCGGATAGAAAAGAAAAAACACTACAAAAGAAAAAATCTTGCCCTAGGTTTAGTTTTGGGTACATCGTTGATTTTATCTACTGCGGGATTTAAAGCAATGCCCAAGGCAAATGAGGCAGGGACTGAAAATCGCAATGCAGAGCTTGCAAATGACACGCTTTTGGGAGTTGCCCATCAGACTTTTTCGGGAGAATGGGAAGAAGAACCAAAGGCTATGAGCTGGACAACAGATGAAGCAGCCAATTTTGAAGAACAAACTTTAGAACAACAGGTTGAGCAAGAGGCAAAAACGAAAAAGAAAACTGCCCGGGAAAAAGAAAAGATTCAACTTTCCAAAAAAGACAGGGCTGTATTGTTGCGGATTGTAGAAGCAGAAGCCACTGGAGAGGATATCAAAGGACGTATGCTAGTTGCCAATGTGGTCTTAAATCGTGTGAAATGCAAAGTGCAATTTCCAAACAATGTGACAGATGTGGTATTTGACCATACAGGTGGCGTCTGTCAGTTTTCGCCTATAGATGACGGACGATATTGGAAGGTGAAAATTTCTAAAAAGACCCAGGAGGCAGTGCATCGTGTCTTGATGGGAGAAGATGATTCCAAGGGTGCTTTGTATTTTATGGCGAGAAAATATGCAGATCCGGACAATGTAGCATGGTTTGATTCGGACTTACGATATTTATTTACCTACGGAACCCATTCATTTTTCATAGAATAAAATATTGAATAGTAAAAAAAAATATGCTATACTTTAGAAAATGCGACTATTTCGCAAGAAACAGACATGACTGCTCCGCAGTCACCACATTATATGAAAGTGAATTGCGCCGCAACTAAGTTGCTTTCGCAATTCCAGACCAGTATTCGCAATCCGCCCAATAGGGCTACTTGCTCATACAGGTCAGGTTTTCACGTATGCAAACAGAATTGCATGCAAGCATGCATTCTGCTGACTACGGAAAACACTTTCAAAGTAAGCTAAGGTTAAATTTTTTATAGTAAAGGATGAAGTAAGATGAATCTAATGTATAACAGTACAAGAAATAAGCAAGAAACCGCAACTGCGTCACAGGCTATTTTACAAGGGTTGGCTACAGACGGAGGATTATTTGTGCCTAATGCCATTCCAGCATTGGACAAGAGTGTAGAAGAATTGGCAAAGATGAGCTACCAGGAAGTGGCTTATGAAGTAATGAAGTTATACATCACAGATTTTACTGAGGAAGAACTTAAGAACTGTATCAAACGTGCATATGACAGCAAGTTTGACACAACAGAGATTGCACCTATGGTAAAGAAAGACGGTGCATATTATTTAGAATTATTCCACGGTGCAACGATTGCATTTAAGGATATGGCATTATCTATTTTGCCACATTTATTAACAACAGCAGCAAAGAAGAACAACGTAAAGAATGAAATCGTAATTTTGACTGCTACTTCTGGAGATACCGGTAAGGCTGCATTGGCAGGTTTTGCGGATGTAGAAGGAACCAGCATCATTGTATTCTATCCAAAGAATGGTGTTAGCCCAATCCAAGAAAAGCAAATGATTACACAAAAGGGTGCAAATACAAAGGTTGTAGGTATTACTGGTAACTTTGATGATGCACAAAGCGGTGTAAAGGCAATGTTCAACAATAAGGAATTGGCAGAACGTATGGACAAAGCAGGCTATCAATTCTCATCAGCAAACTCTATTAACATCGGACGTTTGGTACCACAGATTGTATATTATGTATATGCATATTCTAGATTGGTAAAGAATGGTGAAATCAAAGTTGGAGATCCTATGAATGTAGTTGTTCCAACAGGAAACTTTGGAAACATCCTTGCAGCTTACTATGCAAAGAATATGGGATTGCCAATCAACAAATTGGTTTGTGCATCTAATGACAATAAAGTATTATACGATTTCTTCCAAACAGGAACTTATGATAAGAATCGTGAATTTATTTTAACTACTTCTCCATCTATGGATATTTTGATTTCAAGTAACTTAGAGCGTTTGATTTACAAGATTGCTGGAAATGACGCAGAGAAGTGTGCAGATTTGATGCAGGCACTCTCTACTAAGGGTGTATACAACATTACACCGGATATGCAGGCAAATTTAGCTGACTTTGTAGGTGGATACACAGATGAAGCTACTACAGCAAAGACAATCAAGGCTATGTACGATAAGGAAGGCTATGTAATGGATACACATACAGCAGTTGCGGCAGGTGTATACCAAGGTTATGTGGCTAAGACAGGAGACAAGACTCCAACTGTAATTGCATCTACAGCCAGCCCATATAAGTTTACAAGAAGCGTTATGAATGCAATTGATAGTAAGTATGACAGCATGGGAGATTTTGAATTGGTAGACGAATTAAGCAAGTTGTCTGGTGTAAAAGTACCAAATGCAATTGAAGAAATTCGTACAGCACCAGTTTTACATGATATCGTTTGCGAATCAGAAAAGATGCAGGCAACTGTTGAAAAGATTTTAGGATTATAATCCGTCTAATATAGAAAGCATATGTTAGTTTTTTCAATATCCTAGTATCGTATAGAAAAGGACTGATACAATCAAAGGGAAAGAACCTCTTAATCTTAAGATTAAGAGGTTCTTTATTTTGCAATAGGAAATTGCGATGCAATTTCCTATTGCATAAAAAACGCCCTGCGAGGATGCGCAGCTTATGGGTAAAATAAATTGCGCTGCGAGGATGCGCAGCTTATGGGTAAAATAAATTGCGCTGCGAGGATGTGCAGCTTGTGGATAAATAAATTGCGCTACAATTTTTGTAATTTTAACCCTGTATTTCCATGTACAGTTTTGACCTAAGCAAAGACCGTCATGTCAAAGCGAAGGTCAAAAAACTGTTACCTGAGCTGTTACTATTTGTGAAAAGTAAT
>JAFORL010000094.1 GCA_017393285.1 Lachnospiraceae bacterium | reverse complement strand
TTTATGAGAAAGAGAGCAAAGAAAGTATTACAAAACGCATGATGGACAAGTATCAGCAGGAACCTTATGTAAGTAAGTTGGAGGAAGCAATTTCAGAGGAATATATTGCAGAAGCATTTGCAGAGATTGAAACTTTGAAAGCGGATGGCACTTTGTTTTCAAAAGATGTATACCAAGATTATATTTTTGACTTTAAAAAGCGTAAGACAGTTGTGAAAGCCTTATGTTTGCATATTGCACATGATTGTAATTTAGGGTGCAAATATTGTTTTGCAGAAGAGGGAGAATATAAGGGAAGAAGAGCTTTGATGAGTTATGAAGTAGGAAAAAAAGCCCTGGATTTCTTAATTGCAAACTCTGGAACCAGAAGAAATTTAGAAGTAGATTTCTTTGGTGGAGAACCTTTGATGAATTTCGAAGTGGTAAAACAATTGGTAGCATATGGTCGTGAACAAGAAAAACTACATGATAAGAATTTCCGCTTTACTTTGACTACCAATGGTGTGTTATTAGATGATGATATTATGGAATTTGCCAATAAGGAGATGGCAAATGTGGTATTAAGCATCGATGGAAGAAAAGAAGTACATGATAAAATGCGTCCAACCAGAAATGGAAAGGGCAGTTATGATATCATTGTGCCAAAATTCCAAAAACTTGCGGACAGTAGAAATCAGACCAATTACTACGTGAGAGGTACATTTACCCATTATAACACAGATTTTTCAAAAGATGTGTTGCATATGGCAGATTTGGGATTTGAACAAATTTCAGTGGAACCAGTAGTGGCACCGCCAGAAGAAGGGTACGCCTTGACAAAAGAAGATGTACCAGTGATTTGTCAGGAATACGATTCTTTGGCGAAGGAGATGATTCGTCGAAAAGAAAATGGAAAATGCTTTAACTTCTTCCATTTTATGATAGATTTGACAGGTGGTCCTTGTGTGGCCAAGCGTTTATCCGGCTGTGGTTCGGGTACAGAATATTTAGCTGTAACACCTTGGGGAGATTTTTACCCTTGTCATCAATTTGTAGGAAATGAAGATTTCCTGCTGGGAAATGTAGATACCGGTATTACCAATACCAAGGTACAAGATGAATTTAAATTATGTAATGTATATGCAAAAGAAACTTGTAAAGATTGCTTTGCAAGATTTTATTGTAGTGGTGGATGTGCCGCAAATGCCTTTAATTTTACAGGCGATATCAACGGTGCGTATGAAATTGGATGTGATTTACAAAAGAAACGGATCGAGTGTGCAATTATGCTGAAAGTACATGAGGCAATGACACAAGATGCGTAAATGATATAACACAAAGAAAAGGAGACAGTATTAACCATGAAAAATGTAAGAAAAGGCGTGCTTTATCTTCTTGTTGCAGCAGTTGTGATTGCTACAATGGGATATATAGCCATCATTGGGGTTGGCAAAGCTCACAAAGGTTCAGCAAAGAATATTCGTCTTGGCTTGGATCTTGCCGGAGGTGTAAGTGTAACTTATCAAACAGTAAAGGATAACCCTACCAAGACACAAATGGATGACACCATTTATAAGATGCAGCTTCGTGTAGAAGGATTAGGTGAAGAGCCGGTTGTTTACCAAGAAGGTAAGAATCGTATTAACATCGATATTCCTGGCGCTACAGATGCAGATGCAGTATTAGAGAAGCTTGGTAAATCTGGCAATATTTTATTCGTAAATTCAGCAAACTTAGCACAGTATTTAGATGACCCGGATAAGGGTGTAGTAAAAGGTGCAAAACTTGCAGTAGATGAACAGGTATTATACGATAAAGATATGGTAATCGTAGATGGTTCTGATATTGATAAAGCGACAGCAGAAACAGATACCAGTGGAACTGCTACTGATTATGTGGTTGCCTTAGAATTTAGTGCAAAGGGAGCAACCAAATTCGAAAAGGGAACAGAAGCAGCGATTGGTGGTAGTATTGCCATTATCTATGACGGAGAGGTTGTTTCCAATCCTGGTGTTTCAAAAGCTATCACAGGTGGTAAGGCACAGATTGAAGGACAAAAATCTTTTGAAGAAGCAGATGAGTTGGCTTCCACAATTCGTATTGGTGCATTGCCAATTGCCTTGAAAGAGATTCGTTCCAATGTAGTTGGTGCAAAACTTGGAGATAAAGCAATTTATACCAGTTTATTAGCAGGTATCATTGGTTTGGCAATCATCATCATCTTTATGATTGTGGTATATCGTATTCCGGGTTTGGCAGCAAGTATTGCCTTGTTATGTTATGTAGGTGCCATTGCAGTAATCTTAAATGGATATAACATTACTTTGACTTTACCGGGTATTGCAGGTATTTTGCTTTCTATTGGTATGGCGGTAGATGCCAACGTTATTATCTTTACACGTATGAAAGAAGAATTTGCTGCCGGTAACGGTATTGAAACAGCAATGAAAAATGGTTTCGGGAAGGCACTTTCTGCAATTTTGGATGGTAACATCACAACCATTATTGCATCTATTGTCTTGTTATTACTTGGTTCAGGAACGGTATCCAGTTTCGCAAAGACCTTGTTAATCGGTGTGGTATTATCTATGTTTACCGCATTATACGTTACCCGTTTTATTTTAAATGGATTTGTAAAATTAGGATTTACAGATGTAAAATTCTATGGAAAAGCAAAAGAAACAAAGGTAATTCCATTTGTTCAAAATTTTGTAAAATTTGCCGGTGTAGCAATTCTTATGATTGTTATTTGTATTGGTTCTTTGGTATTTAACAAACAAAAAACTGGTACAATCTTAAATTATGGATTGGACTTTAAGGGTGGTACCTCTACTAGTGTTACTTTTGACAGTAGTGTGAAGGTAGCAGACATCAAAGATGGTGTAAGAGAATTGGTTGTAAGCACTTTGTCAGTGAAACCAGAAATTTCGGAAGTAAAAGGCTCTAACGCTTTGACAATCAAAACAACCGTATTAGATAAAACCCAAAGAGAAAAACTTGCAACAGCATTGGGAGAAAAATATGGAATCAAAGAAGATACCATTGAATCAGAAACCATCAGTGCTTCTGTAAGTAACGAAATGAAGCGTGATGCAGTGGAAGCAATCGTAATCGCTGTTATCTTGATGTTGATTTATATTGCTATTCGTTTCAAGGATATTACCTTTGGTGCAAGTGCTATTTTGGCATTGATTCATGACGTTTTAGTGGTATTGATGGTATACGGTATTGGTTCTGCAATAGGATTGATTTCTGTAGGAAATACATTTATTGCATGTATGCTTACCATCTTAGGTTACTCAATTAACAGTACCATTGTAACCTTCGACCGTATTCGTGAGAATAGAGCAGCTATGAATAAGAAGATTGACTTGTCTGAAATTGTAAATACCAGTGTAAGTCAGACTGTTACACGTAATATCAATACTTCTTTGACAACATTTATCATGATCTTTATGTTATTGCTTTTGGGTGTTGATTCCTTACGTGAATTTACTGTTCCATTGATTGGTGGTATTATAGCCGGTGCATTCTCTTCTATTTGTTTAACAGGTGCATTGTGGTACAAAATCAAAATGGCAGTTGCAAAAAGAAAATAATTGAAATCCAGTGTGAGTGTTTGGAACAGCTTTTTTAAAACTGCACTTGTATTGGGAAGGGGTTACTGGACAGATAATGGACAGTGATAAAGATCTATTTGATAGATAATGATATGGGGGTGTCACGCTGAACAGTGTGACACCCACTTTCATTTATCCTGGTGACTGCAAAGCGGTCATCAGGATAAGTGAAAGTACTTTGAAAGTGAAGGGGCATGTTGGATTCCCAGTCACTACAGTATAGGAAAGTGCATTGCTCCGCAATTTTTGTGTTGTGCGAACCATGTAGCAAGTGGATGATTTTGCATGGAGTATACATAAATTTTAAGATAATGAGGTACAAATGATGGCAAAGTGGATGTTATATACAAAAAAAGAAAATTTTAATGAAATAGGGAAGAAATTTAATATTAGTCCTATGTTGGCTAGAATTATGGTGAATAGAAATGTGCGGGAATCAGAACAAATCAGAAAATATTTATATGGAACCATGGAGGATTTGTATGATCCTAAGTTGCTGCTGGGAATGGAAGCAGCGGTGTCTATTTTAGTAGATGCCATAGAAGAGAAAAAAAAGATTGTTATAGCCAGTGACTTTGATGTAGATGGTATTTTTTCCAGCATGATTTTGTATACTGCTTTTCGTCGGGTAGGTGGACAATGTTATATTGACACACCCAATCGAGTCACAGAAGGATATGGATTAAATAAAAGAATTGTGGATAATGCCATCAAAGAAGGTGCAAGTGTGTTGATAACTTGCGACAATGGAATTGCGGCTTTGGAGCCGGTACAGTACGCGAAAGAGTTAGGCATGCAGGTAATCGTAACGGATCATCATGAAGTACCTTTTTCTATGGAAAATGGAAAAAAGGTTTATCATAAACCCATGGCGGATGTAATTGTGAATCCCAAGCAGGCGGAGTGTGGATATCCCTTTAAAAAATTATGTGGTGCCGGGGTGACTTTCAAATTGGCACAAGTCTTGTATGCCCATTATCAAGTACCAAAAGAGGAAGAAAAAATATTGACCACATATGCTGCCATTGCCACTGTGGCAGATGTGATGGACTTAGAGGATGAAAATCGTATTCTTGTAAAAACGGGATTGCGGTTGTTGGAAAATACAAGTAATGTGGGGCTTCGGGCTTTGTTGCGTGTGACGGAATTAGAAGGAAAAAAATTGACAGCATATCATATAGGTTTTGTGATTGGACCTTGTTTTAATGCAGCAGGCAGGTTGGAAACGGTAAAAAGGGCATTGGATTTGTTGTTATGCGAAAATGAAGGAGAGGCAATGACCTTAGCTACCAATCTAAAAGAACTAAATGAGACCAGAAAAGAAATGACAGAGCAAGGAACCAAACAGGCAATTACAAAGATAGAAGAATCTAGTTTGAAAGACGATAAGGTATTGGTGGTAAAATTAGAAAATTGTCATGAATCTTTGGTGGGGATTATTGCGGGAAGATTGCGGGAACGTTACTATAAACCAACCATTGTCTTTACCCAAGGTGAGGAAGGTTTAAAGGGGTCGGGACGTTCCATTCCGCCTTATAATATGTTTGAAGAATTATCGGCCTGCAAAGATTTGTTGGATCGATTTGGTGGACACCCAATGGCTGCCGGTATGACGGTGCAGGAGGATCGGTTGGATTTATTACGACAAAGCTTAAATGCCAATACGACTATGACACAGGAAGATTTGATACCTAAAGTTTGGATTGATATTCCTTTGCCAATTCAATATGTAACAGAGGCGTTTGTAGAAGAATTGTCTAAATTGGAACCCTATGGAAAAGGCAATGAAAAACCCTTGTTTGCAGAACAACATTTGCGGGTGACAGAGGGGCGCATCATAGGTAAGAATAAAAATGTTTACAAGGCAAGAGTGGCAAATCCATCAGGTGCAAGAATCGATGCCATATACTTTGGAGACGTGATGCAATTAGAACATTATATCAAGACGGAATACGGAGAGGAAAACTGGTATTTGGCCACGAGAGGACAGAAGAATACGATTGATTTAGGTGTGGTCTATTATCCCACCATCAATGAATTTAGAGACCAAAGGACACCGCAAATTGTGATGCAGGAGTATTGTCATATACAGACGCCAAATAAATAGCCATCTAATCTTTCAATCGTTTCTCTTTGTGCATTTGGCACTTTATGAATGACGCAGCTACGCTGTTACTGCTGGCAGTAAGCGATGGCATGCAAATTACTGCCAGTTTGGTGAAATACATGGATTTATGCAACCCTGTAGAGTAAAGTGGGCAGGGTTGCCTGAAGGGTTACGGTATCTTAGAAAGAACCGTCGGGATTTATTGCTATTTGAAATTAAAAATGCTATAATAAAAATAAGTGTGAAATTTATAGTAACCCTTTAGCTTGGCAGATGGAAAATGCAGAAGAAACCGGACTGCCTATAGGAAAAGAAAAGTTTGTATTTTGGTTTCTATTCGCATTTTAGAATGAACTGGCTGAAGGGTTTTTAGAATTAAAAAAAGGAAAGGGGAAAGCTCTTGCATATCGTAGGAGTAGAAAAGAACAATGCAAAAGAAAATAGAAGATTATATTCGTAACATACCAGATTTTCCCGAAAAGGGGATTATTTTTAGAGATATTACAACGGTATTGCAAGACAAAGATGGATTTCAATTAGCCATTGACAGCATGCAAAAAGAATTAGAGGGGTTAGAATTTGATACAGTGATTGGTGCAGAGTCAAGAGGGTTTATTTTTGGCGCCCCTTTGGCATATAATATGAAAAAGGCATTTGTACCTGTGCGAAAGAAGGGAAAATTGCCTTGTGAGACCATTTCTATGAAATATGAATTAGAATATGGAGTTGCAGAATTAGAATTGCATAAAGATGCCATCAAACCAGGTGATAAAGTTGTGATTGTGGACGATTTGATTGCCACCGGCGGAACGATTGAAGCCAGTGCGAAGTTAGTAGAACTCTTAGGGGGAGAAGTGGTTAAGATTGTATTCTTGTTGGAGTTAGAAGGCTTAAAAGGAAGAGAAAAATTGGCGGATTATGATGTGGCTTCCGTGGTAAAATATCCTGGAAAGTAGGTATACAGGTTCTTTCGAGATTTTTGTACAAGAAGACTTCGAGAGAAACTGATACAGAACCTAGAGTCAAGAGGAGAACAGTAGGTGTACAAACTATGTAACAGATTAGGCTTTACTAAAATGTTATCAAAATATACAGGTGGTGAATTTGATGAAAAAAACTGGGTATGAAGATATCAAAGAAAATGAGGTGGGACATGCGTCTAATGACATATCTGCACCGGCGCATTTTACTGACCCGGATATTTTATATAAACAATTGATGGAGACGGTGCGTAATTACCATCCATCCAGTGATTTGTCAGATATAGAGCGAGCGTATCGTGTGGCGGATGAGGCACACAAAGATCAAAGAAGAAAGTCGGGAGAACCTTATATTATCCATCCAATTTGCGTGGGTATTATTTTAGCGGAATTGGAGTTGGATAAGGAGACAATCGTTGCCGGTTTATTACATGACGTAGTGGAAGATACCATCGTAACAGTGGAAGAATTGTCTGATATGTTTAGCCCGGAAGTTGCATTATTGGTAGATGGCGTTACCAAGTTAACCCAATTAAATTATTCGGGAGATAAAATTGAATTACAGGCAGAAAATCTTAGAAAAATGTTTTTGGCCATGGCAAAAGATATACGTGTCATCTTGATTAAACTGGCAGACCGTTTGCATAATATGCGAACCTTGGAATATATGAAGCCTGAAAAACAAAAGATCAAAGCCAGAGAAACCATGGATATTTATTCACCCATTGCACAACGTTTGGGTATTTCCAAAATCAAGATTGAATTAGATGATTTGTCTTTGCGCTATTTACAACCAGAGGCTTACAAGGATTTAACCGTAAAGATCAATGCCAGAAAAGAAAATAGAGATGCATTTATCAAAGAGATTATAGCAGATGTATCTGAGCAGATTCATGGTGCGGGTATTGAAGCCAAGATTGACGGGCGCGTAAAACATTTCTTTAGTATTTATCGAAAGATGAAAAATCAAAATAAAACCTTAGATCAGATTTATGATTTGTTTGCTGTACGTATTATTGTGGATAGTGTAAAAGATTGTTACGCAGCCTTGGGTGTGATTCATGAGATGTATACGCCTATTCCGGGAAGATTTAAAGATTATATTGCTATGCCAAAGCAGAATATGTATCAATCTTTGCATACGACTTTAATCGGACCTACAGGTACGCCTTTTGAGATTCAGATTCGTACGTTTGAAATGCATCGTACTGCAGAATATGGTATCGCTGCCCATTGGAAATACAAGGAAGGATTGGATGGCAGCAATAAAAAAGTAAGCGAGGAAGAAAAATTATCCTGGTTGCGTCAAATTTTGGAATGGCAAAAGGATATGTCAGATAACCATGAATTTTTAAGTCTTTTAAAAAGTGATTTAAACCTGTTTTCGGATAATGTATATTGTTTTACCCCTTCGGGAGATGTATTGAATTTACCGGCAGGCTCTACACCAATTGACTTTGCCTACGCCATTCATAGTGCAGTGGGAAATAAGATGGTGGGTGCCAGAGTAAATGGAGAGCTGGTAAATATTGATTATATGCTCAAAAATGGTGATCGAATTGAAATCATTACCTCACAGAATTCCAAGGGACCAAGTAGAGATTGGTTGAAGCTGGCAAAGAGTACACAAGCCAAGAATAAGATTAATCAATGGTTTAAGAGCGAATTCAAAGAAGACAACATTATCAAGGGAAAAGAATTGTTAACCAGCTATTGTAAAACCCATGGTATCAATATGTCGGAATTGCGTAAGCCGGAATACATGCAGGTGGCAATTCGTCGATTTGGTTTTAGAGATTGGGATGCCGTTTGTGCTGCGGTAGGACATGGTGGATTAAAAGAAGGACAGGTCATTACCCGTCTGCAAGACGAATACCGTAAACAGCATAAAGCACAAATATCAGACGAACTTGTAATCGAACAATTACAGCACAAACAGGGAGAAAAACCAGCGGCAGTGATTCGTTCCAAGAGTGGTATTGTGGTACAGGGACTCAACGATGTGGCAGTGCGATTTTCAAAATGCTGCAGCCCGGTTCCCGGAGATGAAATCGTTGGTTTCGTTACCAGAGGACGTGGGGTATCCATCCACAGAACCGACTGCGTGAATGTTATGAACCTGTCAGAAGAAGACCGGGTGCGTATGATTGATGCAGAATGGAGCACAGATGCCCAAAAAGATGAATTATACAATACAGAAATCGTCATTTATGCTACAAATAGAACGGGTGTATTGACGGATATTTCACGGATCTTTACAGAAAATAAAATCGATATTACCTCTATGAATGTTCGTACCAGCAAGAAAAACACAGCTACCATTTCTATAGGCTTTGAGACCCATGGTGTAGAGCAGTTGCGTGTGCTTGTACAAAAATTGCGTAATGTAGAGAGTGTAATGGATATTGAACGTACATCGAATTAGATGTAAGAAAGGAAATCTATGCAAATAAATAAATTAACCGTTGGTTCTTTAGCTACAAATTGTTATATTATGAGTAATGAGGAAACCAAGACTTGTTTTATCGTAGATCCGGGTGCACAGGCGGAGCGTATTCTTGCAAAAGTGAAGGAATTGGATTGCTCCGTAGAGGCGATATTGTTGACCCATGGACATGTGGATCATATTATGGCAGCAAAAGAAATGAAAGCAGCCTGTAACTGTCAGATTTATGCAGGCGCAAAGGAAGTAGAAGTCTTGAATAGCACAGAGAAAAATTTGACGGAGATGTTTGGTACACCTGCCACTTTGCAGGCAGATGTTTTGGTACATGCCGGACAAAAATTAAAATTGGCAGATTTTTCGTTGGAGGTATTGGAAACCCCAGGACATACAGAAGGTGGAGTTACCTATTATTTGCCTGATTATCAGGTGGCTTTTTGTGGGGATACGATTTTCCAGGAAAGTGTGGGAAGAACGGATTTTCCTACCGGAAGCAGTGCCATTTTACGTCAGTCTATACAGGAACAGATTTTTTCTTTGCCGGATGAAACCAAGTTATTGTCAGGTCATGGTGTGGTGACTACTGTAGCATATGAGAAGCAATATAATCCATTTGTTGTATAAGGCCGTTGAAGAAAATCCCTGTTTACCAGTAGAATCTAGCGTGCAGGGGAGATTTTAAAGCAAGCAGGAAACAAATGAAGAAAGGTGATTCTCAATGATACAGATGTATCTTTCTAAAAATGATTATGTTTATGACGTACAAGGCTTATGTCAATCTTTTTATCCTTGGGAAACCATACAGGTACAGGTGATAGAAGTGAAGTTAGCACAGGCGGAATGGGAACAGGAAGTCGAGAACCTAATCACAAATCCAAAGCAGGAAAATAGTACAGCCTATGTATCTGCAGATGGTCGGCAATTAGATGAAAGACTTCGAAATGTCAAAGTTTGGTTAGGAGAAAGTGCAGTATCTGTAGGTTTGCAGGAGGGCGCGAAGCAGGTTCGGTATGAGGAAATGGTCTGTGGTCCGGATCGACGTAGCTATAAGAATGCTATCAAAAAAAGTTTATATCAGGCTTTGTCAGCAGCGACTGGAAAGCAATTACCCTGGGGGACACTTACAGGTGTGCGCCCAACGAAGTTGATTATGGAGTGTTTGGAAGTTGGTATGTCGGAGCAGGATATTTATACACATATGAAACGACAGTATTTTTGCACAGAGGAGAAGACAAAACTTGGTTATACCATTGCCAAGCAGGAGTGGGATTTGTTACAGGCAATTTCCTATCAGGAAGGCTATAGTTTGTATATTGGGATTCCTTTTTGTCCCACCAGATGTGCCTACTGTTCTTTTCCCTCCTATCCCATGGAGCAGTTTGGCAGTTTGATGGATTCCTATTTGGAGGCCTTAGAAAAAGAAATGGTCTATGGCGCTACCATGTTTCAAAATAAAAAATTATCCAGTATATATATCGGTGGTGGTACGCCTACAACTTTAGAGCCGGAACAGTTACAACGTTTGTTACAGATGGTGAAAAAATATTTTCCGGTAGAAGAAGCAATGGAGTGGACAGTGGAGGCAGGTAGGCCGGATACGGTCAATGCAGAAAAATTAAAGATATTAAAGCATATGGGTGTGACGAGAATTTCTATCAATCCACAGACCATGCAGGAGGATACGTTGCAACGAATTGGCCGTCAACATACAGTGAAAGAAATTGTAGATATTTTTCATTTGGCAAGAAAGCTTGGTCATGACAATATCAACATGGATTTGATTTTAGGACTGCCAGGGGAAGATGCCGAAGCGGTAGAAGATACCCTAAACCAAATTGCTGCTTTGGATCCGGATAATCTCACTGTGCATAGCCTAGTATTGAAAAGAGCGGCAAGATTAAATGTAGATCGGGTAAATGCAGATGTGATGCAGTCTTACCAGACGGGAACAGAACAACATACGGTTTATGTCATGGATACAGAAGCCAATAAGATGGCAAAGATTACGGAAAATTATGCGGTTACACATGGCTATCTGCCTTATTATATGTATAGACAGAAGAATACCACAGGTTCCGATGGGGACAGTAGAGAAAATATAGGTTATGCAAAACCGGGAAAAGCTTGTATTTACAACGTGCTGATTATGGAAGAAAAGCAATCTATATTAGCCTTAGGAGCAGGTGCTTCTTCCAAATTTTTGTTGTCACAGGGCAAAAAGAAATTAGAAAGAGTGGAAAATGTAAAAAGTGTAACTGATTATATAGCAAGAATCGAAGAGATGATTCAAAGAAAAGAAGTCTTTCGGAAACAGCATGAAGAGGCATTTGGGGTGAAATAAACCAGATGATCCATTGATTTTTGACAATGGAAGTTTCACAAATTAGCAAGTAGAAATGAGGTGTCAATATGGTAGATATGGACTATATGAATTACAATAAACTCGAAACCCTAGAAGATTCCATCAAAACGGAGTTAGTCGATGTTATTGTACATGGTGTAGTTGTAAGCAATTTGGCTGTATTACTTGCAAAAGAATTAGGAGAAGATGAGGCATTTTGTCATGAATTAGCAATTGCCGGTGTTTTACATGATATTGGGAAGATTAAAATGAATCGATGCCTGTATCAAAAAGATGCTTTGGCAGTTGAGGAAATGAAATATTTCCGCATGCACTCATTTTACAGTTATGATGTTTTGAAAAGTTTAGGATATCCAGATTTTATACAGGAGACGGTTTTCCACCATCATGAAAATCAAGATGGTAGTGGCTATCCACATAATTTAGTTGGAAATGAAATACCATATGGTGCACGTATTCTGCATGTTTGTGATGTGTTTGCAGCATTGACCTCAAAACGAAGCTATCGGGCAGCTTTTGAGTTAGAAACAGCAGTGGAAGTTATGTTGGAAGAAACCAAGAACTTTGATATAGAGATTTTTGTGGCATTTTTAAGAGTCTTGCATTCGGATGCATTTTATGATGTAATCAATCCGGAAGAAGTGGAAAAAATGTCAGAGAAGTTTACAAAATATATGTTCCAGTCCCATTTGTTAGACAAGGTGACACTGGAAGCAGAGCAGCAAGAGGAAAGGACGATTTCTAAATAAAAAAAAGAGATACATACATAGTTGTAGCAAATTAGAAATCGATTTTCATATATAAAGGAGGAAACAACATTGATTACGCAAAGACCAAAGGGTACCCAGGATTGGTATGGCGACAGTATGCAACAAAGAACGGTATTGGAAAAAATGGCGAGAGAATTATGTCGTGTATACAACATAAAAGAAATTATTACGCCTGTTTTTGAACATACAGAACTTTTTCAACGAGGTGTAGGTGAAACTACAGATGTGGTGCAAAAGGAAATGTATACCTTTACCGATAAGGGAAATCGTAGTATTTCCTTGAAACCGGAAGGTACAGCTGGCGCTATTCGTGCATATTTGGAAAATAGTTTATATGCAGAGAGCCAACCAACAAAATTATTTTATGTCACACCAGCTTTTCGTTATGAAAAGCCACAAAGTGGACGTTTGAGACAACATCATCAGTTTGGTGTGGAATTTGTTGGTTCCAAAAGCCCATTGGCAGAAGTGGAATTGATTACTTTGGTTACTACATTTATCCGTAAATTAGGATTAAAAGATGCAAAACTGCATATTAACAGTATTGGTTGTAGTAATTGTAGAAAGGCTTATAATGAGGCTTTGTTGGCTTATTTAAGACAACATGAAAATAAATTATGTCCAACTTGTAAAGAAAGAATGCAAAAGAATCCACTTCGTGTAATTGATTGTAAGGCTCCAGAGTGTAAGGAAATTGTTGCCAATGCACCAAGAACTGTAGATTATTTAGATGAGGAATGTAAGGCGCATTTTGAAGAATTACAGGCTTTATTGACCGCATTAAATATTCCTTTTGAAATTGATACAGGTATTGTACGTGGATTGGATTATTATACCAAGACCGTTTTTGAGTTTGTAAATGCAGATGGATTTACCTTATGTGGTGGAGGAAGATACGATAATTTGGTGCATGAGATTGATGGAAAGCAGGATATTCCATCCGTTGGCTTTGGAATGGGAATAGAGAGAATCTTGTATTTCCTTGAAAAAGAAGGTATTACCTTGGAGCCGGCACCAAGACCGGAATTGTATGTAGGTGTCTTGGGTAAAGAAGCAAGAGCAAAGGCTTATCAAATTGTAAATGGGCTCCGTTTGGCAGGGGTAGTAGCTGAGACTGATTACATGGATCGAAGTGTGAAAGCACAGATGAAATATGCCAATAAGATTGGTGCTAAGTATACAGTAGTACTTGGTACAGATGAATTGGAAAAGGGACTTGCTGTTGTGAAAAACATGGAAACCCATGAACAAGAGGAAGTAAGTTTAGATGATATTATAGCATATATAACAAAATAGACGCAGGAGGAAATAAAAATGGCAGAATCAATGAGTGGTTTGCACAGAAGTTGTCGTTGTGCAGAACTATCAAGTGCAGATGTTGGAAGAGAAGTAACTGTAATGGGTTGGGTGCAAAAACAAAGAAATAAAGGTGGTATTATCTTTGTAGATTTGCGTGACCGTTCAGGATTATTGCAGGTGATTTTTGAGGAAAGTGAATGTGGAGCGGAAGCATTTGCCAAGGCTGAAAAATTACGTAGTGAATTTGTGATTGCAGTAACAGGAAAAATTAGTAAAAGAGAAGGCGGCATCAACAAAAATCTTGCAACTGGTGAGATTGAAGTGAGAGCAAATGCCATTCGCATCTTGTCCGAAGCTGAAACACCTCCATTTCCAATTGAGGAGGAAAGTAAGACAAAAGAAGAATTACGTTTGAAATATCGTTATTTGGATTTGAGAAGACCAGATTTACAAAGAAACTTGATCCTTCGTAGTAAAGTATCTACTTTAACCAGACAATTTCTTGCAGATGAAGGATTTTTGGAAATTGAAACTCCGATTTTAAATAAGAGTACACCGGAAGGAGCCAGAGACTACTTGGTTCCAAGTCGTGTGCATCCGGGTAATTTTTACGCATTGCCACAGTCACCTCAGATTTTTAAACAATTATTGATGTGTTCCGGATATGATCGTTATTTCCAAATTGCAAGATGTTTTCGTGATGAAGATTTGCGTGCAGACCGTCAGCCAGAATTTACACAGATGGATATGGAGTTATCTTTTGTAGATGTAGATGATGTCATTGATGTAAATGAACGTTTATTGCAAAAAATCTTTAAAGAGACCATTGGCGTGGAGGTACCATTACCAATTCAGCGTATGACTTGGCAGGAAGCTATGGATCGTTTCGGTTCTGACAAACCGGATATTCGCTTTGGTATGGAATTGCAAAATGTGACAGAAGTGGTGAAAGATTGTAATTTTGTTGTATTCAAAGGTGCCATTGAAAACGGCGGTACGGTTCGTGGTATCAACGCCAAGGGGCAAGGAGCAATGCCACGTAAAAAGATTGATGCTTTGGTTGAGTTTGCAAAAGGATATGGCGCAAAGGGATTGGCTTATATTGCAATTCAGGAAGATGGAACAGTAAAATCTTCTTTTGCTAAATTTATGACAGAAGACGAGATGCAAGCATTGATTCAGGCTATGAAGGGTGAAAATGGCGATTTGTTATTGTTTGCTGCAGACAAGAATAAAGTAGTTTGGGATGTATTAGGTGCATTACGTTTGCATTTGGCAGAACAAATGGAATTACTGGATAAGAGTGAGTACAAATTCCTTTGGGTAACAGAATTCCCATTGTTAGAGTGGTCAGAAGAAGAAAATCGTTTTACAGCTATGCATCATCCATTTACCATGCCAATGGAAGAAGATTTGCAATATCTAGAATCAGATCCAGGCAGAGTACGTGCTAAGGCTTATGATATTGTATTGAATGGTACAGAAATTGGTGGCGGTTCTGTGCGTATCCATCAAAATGATATTCAAGAGCGTATGTTTGAAGCACTTGGATTTACGAAAGAACAGGCTTATAGCCAATTTGGTTTCTTGTTAAATGCCTTTAAATATGGTGTACCTCCACATGCAGGATTGGCTTACGGCTTGGATCGTTTGGTTATGTTAATGGCAAAAATGGATAGCATTCGTGATGTCATTGCCTTTCCTAAGATGAAAGATGCTTCTTGCTTGATGTCAGAAGCACCAAACATTGTAGATGCAAAACAGTTGGAAGAATTGGGGATTGCAGTGGTAGAAACTAAGGTTGAAGAATAAAAGCCTTACTTAGTTATATACTACCAATTATTGATAATTTTTTTGGGGAAAGTTATATTTAAAATAAGTAGTTGTATATGTTTTTTGCACAGGGTTAGGGGGAGACACCAAAGGACATGTATGAGATGATTTTGGAATTTTAGAACGTTTTACATTGGAAAAGAGGCTGGGCAATAGCCATGAAAATGGTTATTGCAACAGCCTCTTTTTTGTATAATAGGAAATTGCAATGCAATTATCCTGTTACACAAGGTTCTTATTCTTTATGGTCTAAAGCTGCACCAATAAATCCTTTGAATAATGGATGTGGGCGGTTTGGTCTGGACTTAAACTCTGGGTGTGCCTGTGTGGCGATGAACCATGGATGAGATGGCAATTCCACCATTTCCACAATTCTGCCATCTGGAGACAGACCACAAAGAGAAAGACCAGCTTCGCTTAAATCTTTACGATAATAGTTGTTTACTTCATATCTGTGACGGTGACGTTCTGAAATTTCTTTTGCACCGTATAAAGTATATGCTTTACTGTCTTCCGACAACACACATGGATAGGCACCCAAACGTAATGTACCACCGATATCTGTTACATCATTTTGATCCTCCATTAAGTTAATAACAGGATGAGAAGTGGAAGGATCCAACTCGATACTGTGTGCATCTTTTAAATCTAAAACATTTCTGGCAAATTCTACAATGGCTAGTTGCATACCTACACATAAACCTAAGAAAGGAACATTGTGGGTACGTGCATATTCGATGGCATGAATTTTTCCGTCCATACCACGACTGCCAAATCCGCCTGGAACTAAGATACCATCTACATCGGAGAAGAAATCTTTTGCATTTTCACGTGTCACTTCTTCTGAATTTACCCATTTGATATCTACAGATGCATTGTGGGAAATACCACCATGTTTTAAAGACTCAACTACACTGATGTAAGCATCATGTAAAGAGGTGTATTTACCAACCAAAGCTACTCGTACAGACTTTGTAGGATTCTTAACAGCATCAATCATTTTTTCCCATTCTGTCAAGTCTGGAGTAGGGCAATCCAAATGTAAACACTTACAAGCAATGTCTGCTAAATGCTCTTTTTCCATTGCCAAAGGTGCTTCATAGAGTGTCTCCACGTCTAAGTTTTGGATTACGTTGTATTTGGATACATTACAGAATAAAGCAATCTTAGCCTTGATATCTTCTTCTAAAGGTACTTCTGTACGACATACAATAATGTCAGGTTGCAATCCCATAGACTGTAATTCCTTTACGCTGGACTGGGTAGGTTTTGTCTTAATCTCTCCAGAGGCTTTTAAGTAAGGAATTAAGGTTACATGGATTAAAATTGCATTTTCACGTCCAACATCGTGTTGGAACTGACGAATCGCTTCTAAGAATGGCTGACTTTCGATATCACCTACGGTACCACCTACTTCAATGATGGCAATACGCATATCAGATGAGGTATCGTCACGATAAAAACGTTCTTTGATTTCGTTGGTAATATGAGGAATAACTTGTACGGTTCCTCCACCAAAATCTCCACGACGTTCCTTTTGCAATACAGACCAATAGACCTTACCGGTTGTTACATTTGAGCGTTTTGTCAAGCTTTCATCTATGAAACGCTCATAATGCCCTAAGTCCAAATCTGTTTCGGCTCCATCATCCGTAACAAATACTTCACCATGTTGCACAGGATTCATGGTACCTGGATCGATATTGATATAGGGGTCAAACTTTTGCATGGTTACCTGATAACCTCTTGCTTTTAATAAGCGTCCAAGAGAAGCGGCTGTAATTCCTTTTCCAAGACCAGAAACTACACCACCAGTGACAAAAACATATTTAACAGCCATAACATAGCCTCCTTTGAATGATTCTGTTTTTTCAAAAGTCCGGTATCAAACGATTTTGAAAAACAGTATTAGATCAACTTAGTAAAAATTGCAGAGCTTGATTCAAACGTATAAAGAATTCCTTTCTCGTTTTTTGGGAAAAATAAAACAGAGAATGTAGTAGGCATTTTATGAATTGTCTATTACTATATGCCTACAAATATAAAAAATATCAGGCTCTGCGGGAGGTATAAATCATACCTAACTAAAAACAATATTATACACGATAATTGAAAAAAAAGCAATAGTATTACAGGAAAAACTAGAAATGTAAATGGAAAAAATCTATAAATAATTATAGTGATTTCTTGATTTATGGTAAAAAACGTAGTATGATAGCCTAGAGACAATGCTTATGGGATAGGCATCATAATCGGAGAAGAAAAGGGAAGGTTTTATACCAAAGAGTTACTAAAGGAGGGATTGTGTGGACGACAATAATAAAAAGGATTCTAATCAAAATAATAAAAAATACAATCGAAGTGGGTTAGCGGCGTTGATTATCACGACCGTATCGATATTTCTGGCTTTGGTTTGGATTCGTTCTGAAATTACGGAAAGTACCAAGAAGGAAATTACCTACAGTGAATTTGTGAAAATGATTGACAACAAAGAAGTCAAAAGCGTGGAATTTTCCGGTACTACCATTATCATTGTACCGAAGAAACAGAGTAGTAAAACTTATGAGATGCAGTATTATACCGGCTATATTAGAGATGATCGCTTGCTGGAGATGTTAGATCAGGCAGGGGTGTCCTATAAGAGCAAAATGGAAAACAAGGATAATGCAATTCTGGAATTTTTCATGGTGAATATTTTGCCCTTCTTTTTGATTTTTGGTCTGATGTATTTCTTAATGCGGCCAATGTTCAAGGGCGGCGGTATGATGGGGGTTGGAAAATCCAATGCCAAAGTGTATGTGGAGAACGAAACCGGTGTTACATTTTTAGATGTGGCAGGGCAGGAGGAAGCCAAGGAGTCCTTGCGAGAATTGGTGGATTTTTTGCATAACCCAACCAAATATGCCCAAATTGGAGCAAAATTACCAAAGGGTGCCTTGCTGGTAGGACCACCGGGAACAGGTAAAACCTTGTTGGCAAAGGCTTTGGCAGGAGAGGCAAAAGTGCCGTTTTTCTCTATGTCAGGTTCAGATTTTGTAGAATTATATGTGGGTGTGGGAGCTTCCCGTGTCAGAGATTTATTTCAACAGGCACAACAAAAGGCACCATGTATTATTTTTATTGATGAAGTAGATGCCATTGGTAAGAGCAGAGATGGGCACTATGGCGGAAATGATGAAAGGGAGCAGACCTTGAATCAATTGCTTTCAGAAATGGATGGATTTGATACTTCCAAAGGTTTGGTAGTTCTTGCAGCCACCAACCGTCCGGAAGTACTGGATAAGGCTTTGCTTCGTCCGGGAAGATTTGACAGACGAGTGATTGTCGATAAGCCGGATTTAAAAGGCCGTGTAGATATTTTACGTGTGCATGCCAAAGATGTTATGATGGACGAAACGGTAAATTTAAATGAGATTGCTTTGGCTACTTCCGGAGCTGTAGGTTCTGATTTAGCAAACATGATTAACGAAGCAGCAATTATGGCAGTAAAAGATGGTCGTAAGTTTGTAAAACAGACAGATCTTTTAGAAGCCGTAGAAGTGGTTGTTGCCGGAAAAGAAAAGAAAGACCGTATTCTCGGTAAAGAAGAGAAACGAATTGTTGCCTATCATGAAGTGGGACATGCTTTGGTGACAGCATTACAAAAAGGTTCAGAACCGGTACAAAAGATTACCATTGTGCCAAGAACCATGGGTGCCTTGGGCTATGTGTTGCAAGTGCCGGAAGAAGAAAAGTATTTGAATAGCAAAAAGGAAATGGATATCCAGATTACTACTTTTATGGCTGGACGTGCAGCAGAAGAAATTGTTTTCCAATCCATTACCACGGGCGCTTCCAATGATATCGAACAGGCGACCAAGATTGCCAGAGCCATGGTTACCCAATATGGTATGTCTGAAGAATTTGGCATGATTGGTCTGGAAACAGTTCAAAACAGATACTTAGATGGACGCGCAGTATTAAATTGTAGTGATGCAACTGCTACTAAGGTAGATACGGAAGTTATGCGTATTTTAAAAGAAGCCTACCAGAAAGCAAAGACTTTATTGGAGGAGAATCGAGAAATTTTAGAAAATATTGCAGAACAATTGATCGAAAAAGAAACCATCACAGGAAAAGAGTTTATGAAAATTTTCCGTGAATTAAAAGGAATACCGGAGCCTGAAGAGACAAAGGCAGAAGCAGAGCAGGCAGAAGAAAAGCCAGCGGATGCAGAGCAAACAGATCAAGAACAGGCAGAAGAAAAGCCGGTAGAAGCAGAGCAGGCAGAAGTAAAGCCAGTAGATTCAAAGTCTGTAGATGGTGAGTAAGCAGCTGTAAAAACAGGTAGAAGCAGTGCAGTTGGCGTCAGAAGAGGAAAAAGTTGAAAAGAAAAAGGAACCGTTTGGCATTTTGTCTGAACGAGTGGTAAAGAGAAAATTTAGATAGAATGAGGCTGTCAGAGTTGGCATTAGCTAGTAATCCTTCAGCTGCGTATCTTTATAGAGATTTGGCAGACGGGTTATATTTGTTACAGGAAACATCGTATTGATTTTGAAAGGTATGAAAGAGACCCTGGTAACGAAATGTTGGCTTTGACAGCGTTTTTTATGTAATAGGAAATTGCGATGCAATTTCCTATTACATAAAAAACGCTCCGCGAGGATGCGCAGACCGCGGAGATGGAGTTAATTGCTGCGCAATACTGCGGTCGCGCCAGAGTTTTGCAAGCAAAACTCTTTGTTCTCTTGTCGGAGGTGAGAAGCTGTGTTTGACATAGAAGAAGAATTAAAAAAAATACCCACAAAACCTGGGGTGTATCTGATGCATGACAAAAATGATCATGTGATTTATGTGGGAAAGGCTGTTAATTTGAAAAATAGAGTACGTCAATATTTTCAAAAAAGCAGGAAGGTAACTGCTAAAATTGAAAAAATGATTTCCTGTATCAGCTATTTTGAGTATATTGTTACAGATTCAGAGTTAGAGGCCTTGGTATTAGAGTGTAATTTAATCAAAGAATATTATCCAAAGTATAATACCCTTTTGAAAGATGATAAGGCATATCCATTTATAAAGGCTACCGTAGGGGAAATGTATCCTCGTTTGTTGATGGTAAGACAAATGAAAAAGAACACAAAAAAACAGTCGGAAAAAGCAAAGTACTTTGGACCTTATACCAGTGTGGGAGCCATGAAAGATGTGTTGGAAATCTTGAGAAAGGTTTATCGCGTTCGAACCTGTAACCGTAATTTGCCCAAAGATATCGGAAAAGAACGGCCTTGTTTGTATTATCAAATTCAACAATGCAATGGACCTTGTCAGGGGTATATTGGAGAGGAAGCTTATAAGGAGAACTTCTTTAAGGCAGTAGAAGTCTTGCAGGGGAATTATGGACCTTTGCAAAAAATGCTCACGCAACAAATGGAAGCTGCTGCGGAAAAAATGGAGTACGAAGAGGCAGCAGAATACAGGGATTTGTTGCTGAGTGTAAAAAAGATGACCCAAAAACAAAAGTTAACCAATGAAGAAATGGGAGATTGGGATATTATCGGAATAGCCAGAACTGCCACAGAGGCAGTGATTCAAATTTTCTTTATGCGCAGTGGTCGAATGATTGGCAGGGAAAAATTTTTCTTAGAAGATGTGGATCAAGAAAAAAATGCCAGTTTGTTGGCTGATTTTATCAAACAATTTTATGCAGGTACTCCTTTTATTCCGAAGGAAATATTTTTGCCGGAGGAAGTGGAGGAAAAAGAAATGTTGGAAGCCTGGCTTTCTTTGCTGAAAGAACAAAAAGTCATGTTACAGTTACCCAAAAAGGGACAAAAAGAACGATTGGTGGAACTGGCCTGTAATAATGCCAGCATGGTATTGCAAAAAGACAGGGATAAAATGAAGCGAGAGCAGGAAAGAACCGTAGGTGCCATGTCTGAAATTGGGCAATTATTAGGTTTGGATCAAATTGTACGGGTAGAATCCTACGATATTTCTAATATTAGCGGATTTCAGTCTGTAGGCTCTATGGTTGTATTTGAACATGGGAAGCCGAAAAAGAATAATTATCGCAAATTTAAAATAAAAACAGTAGAAGGTCCCAATGACTATGGAAGTATGCGAGAAGTATTGACCCGTAGATTTCAACATGGACTACGGGAACAAGCAGAGGAACGGAAGGATTCCTTTGGACAATTTCCGGATTTGATTCTGATGGATGGTGGAAAAGGACAGGTAAATATAGCTTTGGAAGTGCTGGAAGAATTGGGGATTTCTATTCCTGTGTGTGGCATGGTAAAGGATCAACATCATAGAACCAGAGGCTTGTATTTCCAAAATGAAGAAATAGCCATAGATACCAAGAGTGAAGGCTTTCATTTGATTACACGTATGCAAGATGAAACCCATCGGTTTGCCATAGATTTTCACAGGGCATTGCGTAGCAAAGAGCAGGTACACTCTATTTTGGATGATATTCCTTATGTGGGGGCAAAAAGAAAGAAAGATTTGCTGGCGCATTTTTCTTCCATCGAGGAAATCAAAAAAGTAAGTTTGAAGGATCTAATGGACTTGCCGACCATAAATGAGCAGGCTGCAAAAAGTATTTATGATTTCTTTCATAAAGATTGAAAATGCCTTGTTTTCATGGTAGAATAAAAGAGAATGATTATGAACGGGTAATAGAGGAGGTATGAACCATGGCAGCGAATTATACAGTGGCTTTGACAAAAATGATAGAGCAAATGGAATTAGAAAATTGTACGCCGAATGTGAAGATAGACGAAATTCAAGTGTCACAGAGTGATATCAATCGTCCGGCTTTGCAATTAGCTGGATTTTTTGATTACTTTGACAGTAACCGTATTCAAGTGTTAGGACAAGTAGAATATACCTATATGGAAAAGATTGGAAAAGAACATTACTTGCAGATGTTCCAAAAGATGATGGAATGTCAGGTTCCTTGTATTGTCTTTTGTAGAAGTTTGGATATCGATCCTGATTTGGTAGCCTTGGCAGAAAAATGTCAGATTCCAATCTTACGTACCGCAAAGACAACATCTGCTTTTGTGGCGGAGGCATTGCGTTGGCTGGGAGTAGAACTTGCTCCTCGTATGACCGTCCATGGTGTATTGGTGGATGTGTATGGAGAAGGTTTATTGATTATGGGTGAAAGCGGAATCGGTAAGAGTGAGGCAGCTTTGGAATTGATTAAGCGTGGACATCGTCTGGTTTCGGATGACGTAGTGGAAATCAAACGTGTCAGTGATATTACCCTCATCGGTACTGCTCCACACATTACAAGACATTTTATTGAATTGCGTGGCATTGGTATTCTGGACGTAAAGAATTTGTTTGGTGTGGAAAGTGTAAAGAAGACCCAGTCCATTGATTTGGTAATCAAATTAGAGGAATGGAACAAAGACCAGGAATACGACAGACTAGGTTTGGAGGAAGAATATATAGAATTCCTTGGTAACAAGGTAGTTTGCCATTCGATTCCAATTCGTCCGGGACGAAATTTAGCTGTCATTTGCGAGGCGGCAGCAGTGAATTACAGACAAAAGAAAATGGGTTATAATGCTGCACAGGAGTTGTACAATCGTGTGACAAATAATATAAATAGCAAAGAATAAAAAAAGGTTACAAGTGGGAGACACCACTTTAGATACAGATAAGATATAAGAATTTAAGAAAGGAAAGTGCTGGCAAAGCACGATGGAAGAATAATGAGTAAATATTGTTTAGGTGTAGATATAGGTGGAACAACTGTAAAGATTGGTTTATTTACCAAAGATGGTGAAGTAAAAGATAAATGGGAAATTGTAACGAGAAAAGATGAAGGTGGCAGCTTTATTTTAAGTGATATTGCAGCTTCCATTGACGCAGAATTAAAAGAATTGGGTATCAAAAAAACAGACATCATTGGAATGGGAATGGGTGTGCCTGGTCCGATTACAGCAGATGGTACCGTATTGAAATGTGTCAATTTAGGTTGGGGTATCTTTAATGTTGCAGAAGAAGCAAAGAAGTTAACCGCTATTAGTAATGTCAAAGTGGGAAATGATGCCAATGTAGCTGCCTTGGGAGAAATGTGGCAAGGTGGCGGAAAAGGACATGAAAATATGGTTATGATCACACTGGGAACCGGTGTAGGAGGCGGTATTATTGTAGGTGGAAAGATCTTAACCGGAAGCAAGGGGGCAGCAGGTGAGATTGGACATATTACAGTGAACTATAACGAAGAAGATACCTGTAACTGTGGAAAGCGTGGATGTTTGGAACAATTTGCTTCTGCAACCGGTATTGTAAAAGAAGCAAAACGCTTGTTACTTATTTCTGACAAGCCATCACAATTAAGAGATTTGCAATATTTATCCGCAAAGGAAATATTTGACGCTGCGAAAGAAGGCGATGAATTGGCCAATCAATTGGTAGATGAATTGGCTAAATATTTGGGAATTGCCGCTTCCCATATTGCAGCCGTTGTAGACCCAGAAGTATTTGTAATTGGTGGCGGTGTTTCAAGAGCCGGAGAGATTTTAACCACTAGAATTAAGCAGAACTATGAGAAAAATGTTATGTTTGCTTTGCAAAACAAGGCCTTTACTTTGGCTGAATTAGGAAATGATGCAGGTATTTATGGTTGTGCAAAGATGGTATTAGATTAGAATAAAATGTAAGAGGGAGTAACAGTTTAGTCATTGACTGAACTGTTACTTGCTTTGTAAGGGTTTAGTCGTGAAAGGATAGGAAAGATGGATCAAAAATTTGAAATGCAGCTCCAACAAATATTGGCAGAAGGACAAATTCGATATCAGGAACCATTAAAAGCGCATACGACTTTTCGAATTGGCGGACCTGCTAAGTATTTTGTTATGCCTGCAACACCGGAAGAAGTGGCAGCGATTGTTGCTTTGTGTAATAAAGAAAAAATGCCTATGTATGCCTTGGGAAATGGTAGTAATATTTTAGCCAGTGATGAAGGCTATGCAGGATTGATCCTACAAATAGGAGAGCAAATGTCACATTTTTCGGTTTTGGAGCAGACAGCAGAAACCAGTTTGGTAGAAGTGGGGGCAGGTTTGTTATTGTCAAAATTTGCAAAAGAACTGGCAGATTTGGATTTGGCAGGCATGGCATTTGCCGGAGGTATACCGGGTACAGTAGGTGGCGCCGTGGTTATGAATGCAGGTGCATATGGCGGAGAAATAAAAGACTGTATCGTAGATGTGACGGTAGTATGGCCGGATGGTAAGATTTCCGTATTGACAAAAGCAGAGTTGGCATTGGGCTATCGCACCAGCGCATTGCAGACCAATGGAGCGATTGTGGTGTCTGCCAGATTTTTGTTACAGGCAGGAAAGAAAGAAGAAATTTTAAATGAAATGCGTCAATACAACCAACAAAGACGGGATAAACAACCATTGGAATATCCAAGCGCCGGTAGTACCTTCAAACGTCCGGAAGGACATTTTGCCGGAAAATTAATCCAAGATGCCGGTTTGAAGGGCTTTCGAATTGGAGATATGATGGTGTCAGAAAAACATAGTGGCTTTGTTGTAAATGTCGGAGAAGGTACGGCAAAAGATGCACATGCTTTATTGGAAGCAGTATCTCAAAAAGTTTGGGAAGAATTTCAAGTAAAATTAGAACCAGAAGTTAAATTTTTGTAACAGTTCAGCTGAGCAGAAATATAAATCAAAGAGACTGTGACTGCTTGCAGGCTAAAGGTGATTTTTTTAATCGTTCAACTCCAAGGTGAAACTGGAGTCAAAGGCGAAAAACGTTACGAAGAATGCTGTTAGAGAAAGGGGTGATTACATGCGTTTTGTTATCATTACAGGTATATCGGGTGCAGGAAAGAATTCTGTATTAAAGATGTTGGAGGATGCCCAATATTTTTGTGTGGACAATTTACCAATTGCGTTGATACCGAAGATGGCACAATTGATGATGAAGGAAGCAAAAAATATACAAAAGGTTGCATTGGGGGTAGATGTAAGAAGTGGAGAAGATTTACCGGAATTACCTGTAATTTTAAAAGAATTGGATACCAATAAATTTGAGTATGAAATTTTGTTTTTAGAATGTGCGACAGATGTATTGATTAAACGATATAAAGAGACGAGACACACCCATCCCTTAGCTGGAAGTGGACGTGTGGAAGAAGCCATTGAAGAAGAGAGACGCAGGACGAGTTTCTTGAAAGAGAGAGCAGATTATATCATTGATACGACCCATTTGTTAGTGAGAGAATTGAAAACGGAAATTGATCGAATTTTTGTCAATAATCGTGAATTTAATAATTTTTATCTTACCATTTTATCCTTCGGGTTTAAATATGGGATACCTGTAGATGCTGATTTGGTTTTTGATGTACGTTTTTTGCCGAATCCCTATTATATACCGCAATTACGACCCAAAAGTGGAAACGATCAAGAGGTATATGCCTATGTGATGGCAAGCAAAGAGGCACAGATTTTTTTAGAAAAATTAACAGATATGTTGCAGTTTTTAATACCCAATTATATTGTTGAGGGAAAGAATCAATTGGTGGTAGCAGTGGGTTGTACAGGAGGAAAACACAGATCCGTTACCCTGGCAAATGCCCTTACCAAGCAATTGGCAGACAATAATTTTGGAGTAAAAGTAGAACATAGAGATGTGGAGAAAGGGTAATTATGTCATTTTCAAAAAATGTCAAGGAGGAATTGTCAAAACACATTCCCCAGGCTAGACATTGTCAAATCGCTGAAATTGCTGCAATTGTGAACTTGTGTGGGAAAATTGAAGTAGGGCAAAAAGAAACACAATTAAAAATCTATACAGATAACTTGACAGTAGCAAGAAAATATTTTATGTTAATAAAAGAAACTTTCCATGGGGAAGTAGCAATTCTGAATCGAAATGGACAGGGAAACAAAAATAGTTATGCTTTGCTTTTGAAAGAACAGAAGCTAACGGATCAGATTTTAAAGGCAATAAAAGTTATGCGGGAGGATTATAGCTTTGTGGAACCACAAGGTGTTGTTGACAGGTGCCTGTTACAAAATACTTGTTGTAAGCGTGCCTTTATCAGAGGTGTTTTTTTGACCAATGGATCCATGAGTGACCCGGAAAAAACCTATCACTTTGAGATTATCATGTCTACAGAATCGCGTGCATTGCAAATACAAGAGGTAATTCGGAGTTTTGGAATTGATGCAAAGATTGTTATAAGGAAAAAATATTATGTGGTTTATGTTAAGGATGGCTCACAAATTGTCGATATTCTAAACATTATGGAAGCGCATAAAGCCTTGATGGATTTGGAAAATATCCGAATCTTGAAAGAAATGCGCAATTCCATTAATCGCAAGGTAAATTGCGAAACTGCAAATATCAATAAAACTGTGACAGCAGCGACCAAGCAGATTGATGATATTGTGTATATCAAGGAACAAATGGGCTTTAGTGATTTGTCACCAGGGTTAGAAGAAGTTGCACTACTTCGTATGGAGCATCCGGATGCATCCTTAAAGGAGTTGGGGGAGATGTTGAGCCAGCCCTTAGGAAAGTCGGGTGTAAATCATCGTTTGCGAAAGCTAAGTGAGATTGCGGACCGTCTGAGAGAACAAAAGGAGGAGCTAGAAAATGGTAAGCAAAAAAATTACGATTAAAATTCCTACAGGTTTGGAAGCAAGACCAGTTGCTATGTTAGTACAGGTGGCTAGTCGTTATGAAAGTAGTATTTATGTTGAGTGTGAAGACAAAAAAGTAAATGCAAAGAGTATCATGGGAATGATGAGTTTAGGAATTGCAGCAGGGGAAGAAGTGACTGTTGTTGCAGATGGTGAAGATGAACAAGAAGCGTTAGACCAGATTGAAAAGTATCTTACGGATAAATAGTCACATGGAAAGCGTTATCTGTAGATCAATTCTATATCGTGAGATTAGAAAACAGGTGCCGAAGGTGCCTGTTTTCGCCTTTTCATAAAACAAATTTCAAGTGCAGTTAGATAGGAGGATACAATGAAATTTACCCATTTACATGTGCATACAGAGTATAGTTTATTAGATGGTTCCAGTAAAATAAAAGAATTGGTAGCTAAGACAAAAGAATTGGGCATGGATAGCATTGCCATTACAGATCATGGCGTCATGTATGGAGCAATCCAATTTTATAAAGAGGCAAGGCAGGTGGGAATTAAACCTATCATCGGTTGTGAAGTATATGTAGCACCCGGAAATAGAACCGATAAAGAGCCTTCTGGTGCCAATCGTTATTATCATTTGGTTTTGTTGGCTGAGAATAATACAGGCTACGAAAACTTAATGAAAATCGTATCCAAAGGCTTTTTGGAAGGCTTTTATTATAAGCCAAGGGTAGATTACGAAGTCTTGGAACAATATCATGAGGGTATTATTGCATTGAGTGCCTGTCTGGCAGGGGTAGTGGCACAAAATTTGTGTATGGGCTTTTACGAGGAGGCAAAAAAAGAAGCACTACGATTGCAGGAGATTTTTGGAAAGGGAAATTTCTTTTTGGAATTGCAGGATCATGGTATTGCAGAGCAGGCAACCGTAAATCAGGGATTGATGCGTATGCACCAAGAGACCGGAATCGATTTGGTTGCTACCAATGATATTCATTATATAGAGGCAGAAGATCAGCAAGCTCATGATATTTTATTGTGCATCCAAACGGGTAAAAAGGTTTCGGATGAGAATCGTATGCGTTACGAAGGCGGTCAGTATTATTTGAAAAGTCCGGAGGAGATGGCTGCATTGTTTCCTTATGCCCCAGAGGCAATTGCCAACACTTACGCCATTGCAGAAAGATGTAATGTGGAAATCGAATTTGGAAACTATAAATTACCACAATTTGATGTACCCGATGGTTATTCGGCATGGGACTATTTGCAAAAAATTTGCTATGAAGGGTTAGAAAAACGCTATCCAAATCCAACGCAAGAATTACAGGACCGTATGCAATATGAGCTGGATACGATTCATAATATGGGATTTGTGGATTATTTTTTGATTGTTGGGGATTTTATTAAGTATGCAAAGGATCACGACATTCCGGTAGGACCGGGACGTGGTTCTGCAGCCGGTAGTATCGTATCCTATGCTTTGGGAATTACCAATATAGACCCGATTAAATATCATTTGCTCTTTGAACGATTTTTGAATCCGGAACGATTGACAATGCCGGATATCGATATTGACTTTTGTTATGAAAAACGTCAAAAAGTGATAGACTATGTAGTGGAAAAATACGGAAAAGAAAAAGTCGTACAAATTGTTACCTTTGGAACCATGGCTGCCAAAATGGTAATTCGAGATGTGGGTAGAGCTTTGGATTTGCCCTACAGTTATGTGGACAATATCGCAAAAATGATTCCTACCGATTTGGGTATGACGATTAAAAAAGCCTTGCAGGTCAATAAGGAACTGGAGCAGTTATATGAAAATGATATGCAGGCAAAATTTTTGATTGATATATCCATGAAATTAGAAGGTTTGCCAAGACACACTTCTATGCACGCAGCCGGTGTGGTAATCAGTAAAAAAGCAGTGGAAGAATATGTGCCCTTATCAAAGGCGGCAGATGATAAGGTAACCACCCAGTATACCATGACTACACTGGAAGAATTGGGTTTGTTAAAAATGGACTTTTTAGGTTTGCGTACCCTGACTGTGATTCATGATGCCGTAGAGTTGATTAATAAAAGATTTGCACTTTTACAGGCAGGCACACCAGCCTACGAAAAAGCCCAAAGTCTCCATGGTATTCCACTGGATATCGAAAAAATAAATATGGACGATGCGGAAGTATTCCGTTTGATTTCTTCTGGAAAAACAGAGGGGGTATTCCAGCTGGAAAGTCCGGGGATGAAAGGCTTTATGAAGGAATTAAAACCAGAAAATCTAGAAGATGTAATCGCCGGCATTTCTCTATATCGTCCGGGACCTATGGATTTTATTCCCAAATATATTGCAGGTAAAAATAACAAAGATAGTGTTACTTATGACTGTAAAGAATTGGAGCCAATCTTAGAGCCTACCTACGGTTGTATTGTGTATCAGGAACAGGTAATGCAGATTGTTAGAGATTTGGCAGGCTATAGTTTTGGCCGAAGCGATTTGGTTCGAAGAGCCATGGCAAAGAAAAAAGCGGATGTGATGGCAAAAGAGCGTCAGAATTTTGTGTATGGTAATGCAGAGGAAGGCGTAGCCGGTTGTGTGGCAAATGGCATTTCCGAAGCGGTAGCAAATAAAATATATGATGAAATGACGGATTTTGCAAAGTATGCCTTTAACAAATCTCATGCAGCCTGTTATGCGGTGGTTTCCTATCAGACAGCTTTCTTGAAATGCTATTATCCCGTTGAATTTATGGCAGCATTATTAACTTCTGTATTGGGCAATGCAACCAAAGTTTCCCAATATATTGTAGAATGTAGAGGCATGGGGATAGAAATTTTACCACCTGACGTAAATGAGGGAGAAGGCAATTTTTCTGTTTCTTATTCGGAGGAAGGTGCAAAAATTCGATATGGCTTATCTGCTATTAAAGGTTTGGGAAAAGCTGTGATCGATGAAATTGTTTTAGAGCGGAAAAAAAATGGTTTCTATCGAGATTTAAAAGATTTTGCAAAACGACTTTCTGGAAAAGAGGTCAACAAACGTACCTTAGAAAGTTTCATTAAGGCTGGTGCCCTTGACAGCATGAAAGGGAACCGTCGACAGAAAATGTATGTGTATACCGCAGTGCTGGATGAGGTAAATCGAGAGAAAAAAGATAACATGGCAGGCCAGTTATCCCTTATGGACTTTTTGGGGGAGGAAGATAAGAAACAGTTTGAGATTCCATACCCGAATGTCGATGATTATGAAAAAGAAGAACGATTGGCAATGGAGAAAGAGGTATTGGGAATATACGTTAGTGGACATCCTTTGGATGCATATTCAGAAACCTTAGAAAAAAATAATACCCATACTTCTTTGGATTTTATGTTGCAGGAAGAAAGTCAATTGCCATTGATTGCAGCAGAAACCAATGTGGTTGTAGGTGGAATGCTGACAAACCTGAGTATCAAAACTACAAAACGAAATGATATGATGGCTTTCTTTCAGTTGGAGGATAAATTTGGAACCATTGAGGTGGTGGTTTTCCCGAAAGCTTTTCAAAAATATCGTCCCTTACTCCAAGAGGAGAGCAAAGTATTTGTAATAGGCCGGGCAGCTGTAGAGGAGGAAAAAGCCGGAAAGATTTTTCTGGAAAAATTGATTCCTTTTTCTCAATTGGAAAAACAGGTATGGCTGCGATTTGATAGCATTTTGGCTTATCAAGCGGTGCAGGAAGAAGTGTTGCATTTTGCAAAAGAAAACTCGGGATCCGGCGAAGTGATTATTTATTGTATGCAGGAAAAAGCGAAAAAATCATACGGAAACAGGGTGAAAATTTCAACAGATCCAAACATTATACAAAAATTGGCAACGAAATATGGGGAAGAAAATGTGAAGGTTGTTGAAAAAACAGTTGAAAAGTTGTAAAATAGAGATTACAATAGTTGTAATGGACAAATGAGTATGATATAAATTGGAGGTCAAAGACATGGCAAACAAAGTACAAACAATTGGAGTTTTAACAAGTGGTGGAGATGCACCTGGAATGAATGCAGCAATTCGTGCAGTTGTAAGAACAGCATTGGCAGCAGGCATGAAGGTAAAAGGTATCAAACGTGGATATGCCGGATTATTAGACGAGGATATCGTAGATATGGATACAAGAAGCGTAGCTGATATTTTACAAAGAGGTGGTACCATTCTTTATACAGCCCGTTGCTTAGAATTCAAGGAAGCAGAAGTACAAAAAAGAGGTGCTGAAATTTTAAGAAAACATGGTATTGATGGTTTGGTTGTAATCGGAGGAGACGGTTCTTTTATGGGAGCTAGTAAGTTAGCTGCTTTGGGAATTAATACTGTTGGATTACCAGGAACTATTGATTTGGATATTGCTTGTACAGAGTACACAATTGGATTTGATACAGCTGTAAATACAGCGATGGAGGCTATTGATAAGGTACGTGATACATCAACTTCACATGAAAGATGTAGTATTATCGAAGTTATGGGGCGTGAAGCAGGTTACATCGCATTGTGGTGTGGTGTTGCAAATGGTGCGGAAGATATCTTAATGGTAGAAAAGTACGACAAAGACGAACAAAAGATTATCGATAACATTTTACAAAAGAAGAAATTGGGAAAGAAACATCATATTATTATCAATGCTGAAGGTGTTGGCGATTCTTATGGTATGGCTAAGAGAATTGAAGCAGCAACGGGTATTGAGACAAGAGCAACAATCATTGGACATATCCAAAGAGGTGGAAGCCCAACAGCAAGAGACCGTGTGTATGCATCTGTTATGGGAGCAAAAGCAGTTGATTTATTGGCTGAAGGCGCAACAAATCGCGTGGTAGGATATAGAAACGGTGAAGTAGTTGACTTTGATATTCAAGAAGCTTTAGGTATGCATAAGGGTATCGATGAATATATGTACGAGACTTCTAAGAGATTATCAAGACAGTAAGAAAGGTACAAAGTGTATCATAAATACGCTTTTAACACAGAAGGAGAAGACTCCTTCCTCTAAGCGAATCGCAAAAAAGTGTGATAGAAGATAACATCAGGCAATGTTCGTATTTTTAGCATTGCCTGATTTTTTTATGTAATAGGAAATTGCGATGCAATTTCCTATTACATAAAAACG
>JAFORL010000093.1 GCA_017393285.1 Lachnospiraceae bacterium | reverse complement strand
GTTACAAAAAAATTGTTTTCTAAAGAATGAAAAAATGAAAAATGAGAAGAAGTAAATAAAAGAGTGAAAAAGAAAAAACAAATAAAAGAATGAAATTGAAAAAAGCAAATAAGAAGAATGAAAAAGACAATAAAGAGAAAAACAATAACTCCCTAATGACAGATTCATTAGGGAGTTATTGTTATGTTATATATTTAATTTAAGAAAACGTAGCCCCGATATAAATGCTAATTAAGGGAACAGAAATTAATTAGGATCATTAATCTGAACCTCTCCATTTTCAGTATCTATAATAATCACGTCATTTTTAGTAGCTTTAGGAATCGGCTTTTTCGTAGGCGCTTTCGTAACAACCACTGCTTTTCTAGTAGGAGTCGGTTTTCTAATAGGCGCTTTCGTAACAACCACTGGCTTTCTAGTAGGAGTTGGTTTTCTAATAGGAGCCTTTGTATGAGTCGGCTTTTTCGTAGGAGCCTTAGTTGGCTTCGGTGTCTCCGTAACTTTCGGCGTCTCCGTAAGCTTTGGAGCCTTCGTTACTTCTGGTGTGGATTTCACATTACTAGCTGCTTCGTTTAATCGAATTTCTGCTTTTGAACTTTTAGAACCACGATTGATTGCCAACATACTCACAAGAAAAATACAAAGACATGCGGCAGCTATTCCTCCAAAAGCAAAGAACAACAGTTTTTTGTTGGATTTCTTCGCAGTTGGTGGAGGACCGGTAAATAGTTCTGTCCGATCGTTTCCATCTACAAGTTCTGTCCGATCTTCTGCACCTATAGATACATTACTGTTAGTAATAGATGACAATGTAGGTTGCTTCATAATATTTGATTGTGAAAAAGTGTTATTACTTCCTAGCAATACAGTCTTTTGATCTTCCTCTTGACTGTTAGATGAAAAAGAAGTAGTGGTTTTCATAAATGAATCATCTGGTGTTGGTTCAAATAAAACAAAGTTTTCTTCTTCTTGCATCACTTTTTCTAATGCTTCACGTAATAATCGAGGATCCTGATAACGATCCTCTGGCTGATAAGCACATGCCTTTAATATAATCTGAGACAATTTTTCAGAAGCGTCTGATGGATGAGGCATCACATCACCACGTAATCTCTTGTTCTGCGCATTCTCTTTATCAGAAAAATGAATTGGCAGAGGTGCCTGTGGCATAAAAGGCAAACGGTTTCGGTTTAGGAAACGGTATAAAACAATACCTAAGGAATAAATATCCACGGAAGCATTGTATGGATTGCCCTTGAAAATCTCAGGAGCCATAAATGACTTCGTACCTTTTCTGGATAATGCCATTTCAGATTGTTCCATCTGTTTGGCAACACCAAAATCTCCCAATTTAAATTCGCCGTTGTTAGATACAAAGATATTATCTGGTTTAATATCCCTATGTATAATATGATTCTTCTTACATAATTCCAAAGCGTTACATACATGAATACCAAGGTTCAATACATCATAATAGGTCATGCCATTTTTTCGGATATATTCCAAAAGAGGTGTAAGCAATTCCATCTTGATGTATATTTTCCAACCAAATTCATTTTGTTTTTCAATTACTTTGTGGTCTTCATAACTTACGATATAGGAATTACCTTTTAATTTTGACATTAATTCGAATTCTTTGACAAAATTTTCAGCCATACTTCTGTAATATTCTGTAACATTTTCAATTGTCATGCCTTCCTGTTGCAACGAACTTACTTCCGTCTGGTCTGCAGGTAATTCGATTATTTTCAAACATGCTTCATAAGTATGTCCAAATTCTTCACGAACGATACGATATGCTTTACCGTATGCACCATTTCCAATAATACAATCAATTTTATAATCGCCAAAATATTTTTCCATATTTACACTCCACCTTTCTGCAAATGGAACATAACCAATTTAATCATAATATGATTTTACTATTATTGTCAAGTGAAATTTATACAATAATATGAACAAATGTAACAAAAATGTAATAATATATAGAGCAATCATTATTTTTCTGTTTCTATTATAATATCGCTGCTTTCACTTTCTATTGTTTCGTTGCTCTGATTGGAGTCATCCTGTGTAGAAATATCGTTTGTCATGCTATCTGAACTTTTACAAAGAGCATCCTATGTGGCTAACAGACGTTTGCACTCTTACCTGCTTTTTGCTATAATAAGGAAAAGTATTTTTACGCTTTGTAATAGTTCAGATTCGGAGGTGCCGGGATGGCAGAAAAAAGTTTGCAAGAGGAAAAGCAGATTCATAATCATCAGAAAAAAATAGCAGTAATCAATGATATTTCCGGGTTTGGCAGATGCTCTATTGCAGTGTCTTTGCCAATTATTTCAACCATGAAAGTGCAGTGTTGTCCATTGCCTACATCGATTTTTTCTAATCATACAGGATTTCCCTCTTTTTTCTATGAGGATTTTACAAAACAGATGGAACCCTATATGGAAGAATGGGGAAAATTACACTTACATTTTGATGGAATAGCCACAGGTTTTTTGGGCTCTGCAGATCAGATACGTATTGTGGGGGATTTTATCAAGCGTTTCAAAAGGCAGGATACCATTGTGGTGATTGATCCTGTTATGGGGGATTATGGAAAGCCATATGCAACTTATACAGAGGAAATGTGCCAAAAGATGAAAAATTTAATCTGTTATGCGGATATTTTGACACCCAATGTGACGGAGGCCTGTGTGTTGACGGATACCCCTTACAAGGACAATTGGAAGGTAGCAGAATTGGTAGAACTGGCAGAGAAATTGGCAACACAGGGACCAAATAAAATTGTCATTACCGGTTTTTCACAAAAGTCCTATATCTGTAACTTGTGTTATGAAGTGGGCAATGAACCTACCGTAGTGAAGACCCATAAGGTAGGTACGGAGCGGTCTGGAACCGGAGATATTTTTGCTTCCATTGTGGCTGCAGATGCGGTCAATGGGGTAGAATTTTATGCATCGGTAAAAAAGGCATCTGCATTTATCAAAAAATGTATTTTACGTTCCATTGCATTGGAAATCCCGACTACAGATGGGGTTTGTTTTGAAGAAGTATTGCGAACATTAAAGTAAGCAGCAGTGTTGGATTGGAAGAAGCCTTGCGAAATTTTCAATACATGTAGTATAATAGAGTAGAACCATTGAACAGAGTTAGGAAGGAAGCAGAATTATGGAAAAGAAAATGACTATCGTATATAAAGTGCATCAAAATGCTTATGTAAATTTAACAAACCGTTGTTCTAGTGCATGCACATTTTGTTTACGTCAAAATAGAGATCGGGTAGGGGAATCGGATTCTTTGTGGTTAGACCATGAACCTTCTTTGGAGGAAGTGAAGGAAGCCTTTGCCCAACAGGATATGTCTCAATATCAAGAAGTGGTATTTTGCGGATTTGGAGAGCCAACGGAGCGTTGGGAAGTATTATTACAAGTTGCAAAATTTGTAAAAGAAACCTATCATATGCCAATTCGTTTGAATACCAATGGACAGGGAAATTTAATCAATCAACGGGATATCACGCCTGATATGAAAGGGCTGATTGATACCATTTCCATCAGTTTAAATACACCAAATGAAGAAAAATACAACGCGATTGTAAGAAGTGAATTTGGTGACAAAGCATTTTCAGCTATGCTTTCCTTTGTAAAAGAAGCAAAAGCTTATGTACCAAATGTCATTTTATCTACAGTGGCTACTACCATTACTACAGAAGAAGAAGAGCAATGTGCCAAGATTTGTGCAGATTTGGGTGTTACTTATCGTATTCGTCCATGGGAGGATTAGTAAGTTGATTGGTAGATTTGTCCTGTAAGCCGGTATGGGTATTACACATTTGGATACTGGTATGACATTGTATGGAGAAGGATTGCTTAGAGGATATAAAAAACGACGAAAATAAAATAGAAGCATATCATTGTATGGAGAGGAATTACTTAGAGGATATAAAAGAGATAGAAAGAAGGGGTTATGATGGAGCAAATCGAACAATTGGTGCAGATGCTACGTGACAGCAAAAGGGTGGTGTTTTTTGGTGGTGCAGGGGTGAGCACTGCCAGTCATATACCGGATTTTCGTAGCTCTGACGGCTTATATAGCAAGAAATTAAATAAACATTTTACACCTGAGCAAGCGGTATCCCATACTTTTTTGGTGCGGTATCCGGAAGAATTTTATGATTTCTACAAGCAAAATTTGATTTATCCTGAGGCAAAGCCCAATGGCTGTCATAAGGCACTGGCTGCTTTAGAAGAGATGGGGAAATTAGCAGCAGTAGTGACCCAGAACATTGACGGCTTACATCAAATGGCGGGTTCTAAGACCGTATATGAATTGCATGGTTCTGTGCATCGCAATTATTGCAGTCAATGTGGAAAGCGTTATGATAGCACGGAGGTTGTGTTACAGGCAGAGGGGATTCCACGTTGTAGTTGTGGCGGTACCATCAGACCGGACGTGGTACTGTATGAGGAGGGTCTGGATCAGGAAGTTTGGACTGGGGCATTACAAGCCATCGCAGAGGCAGACATGATGATTGTGGGAGGTACTTCTTTGATTGTATACCCAGCTGCCAGTCTGATCCAGTATTTTCAAGGAAATTACATGGTACAGATTAATAAGACCAAGACCAATGCAGATCAGAAGGCGGATTTATCTATTCATGATGATATTGCAAAAGTGATGGAGGAAGCAGTGCAACGGTTATAACTTTCCGTATTCACTGTGAAGCATATAAGATAATAGTGTAATAGGAGATGGATATAGAGTATTGCAAAAATGGGAATCAGTGCCGGTGTGATGTTAGATATATCGATGCTTGAAGAGTGTAATCCGATAATCTTTTGTAACATTGGTACTTGGTAATGGAAAACATGAGGGGGAGTAGGTATGTGGCAAAAATGTATAGAGGTGAGAAAGCAATCGGAGATTCCATCGGCTTTGACCGAATATTCGGAATGGAAAGCGGAAAATAAATTAGAAGGAAAAAAAGAGTTTGTCTTTGTAGGCGTCAGCAGTATGTTACAGGAAACAGCGCATGCCTGGTTACAACCTTTAAAAGAGGCATTACCACAGGCAGATTTCTTGGTGATGTCTATGATGTCTACGGATGTTTTAGAAGTGATGGAGAGCGGAGAATGGAAAGAAATTCCCTCTATGTTGCTTTTGAACTTTAGACTTGTGGACCAGATTGACATTCATGTGCGTTGGTATCCCTTGTCAGGAGACTTGGAAGAATGTATGCGGCAAGCAGAAGCTATTCCACAGGATTTCAAGCAATTTCCGTATTGCAAGGCAATGGGTTTATGCTGTATCGGGCTCGAACATACCATTTCCAATGTATTAGAAAAAATAAAAATGGAAGACGAGGACTGTATCTTGTTTGGAACTATGGCATGGGCAGATTTTTCAAAGGGAGATGGGCAATATCCTTTTTTGGAATGTAGTTTCTTTCCTGATGAAAAAATGGAACGTGGCATATTGGTGACCTATTATGCCGGGGAACAATTGCAGGTACATGCCACCTATGCGCTGGGGTGGAAAACCATTGGAAAAGCCTTGACTGCAAGCGTAAAGAATCGCAATACAGAAATTGGAGACAATTGTTTATG
>JAFORL010000092.1 GCA_017393285.1 Lachnospiraceae bacterium | reverse complement strand
ATTTTTATCATACCCCACCCCAATCAATAGCACATATCCATCCAGCTCATAAAGCTTTCCAATAGGTGAACCCTCTCCAAAAATATTTGACAAGTCGTGGTCCTTCGTCAGATTATTTGCATGCTTACCAACTGCTGCCACAGACCGTGCAGGATGGTCACTGCGGATGGCTCCCTGCCACTGCCGGAACATTTCCGCAACCGCTCCCATGGTATTGGTCGGTGTCAGATTCTTATCATAAGCCGGCCAATTGTCTCGTATTGCCTGCCAGCAATCCTCACCTACTTCCCAATGCACACCTGTTTCGGGATCAAGATTTTTCCACGACTGGGTAGGCATCATAATGGTTCCATCACTGCCCACTGCTTCCAACAATGCCTCGATAATAGTTTGTGCACCTCCGCAGACATATCCAATACTGCTAAGGGATGTATGCACCATAACGGCTTGTCCCGGTTTTACTCCCACTTTTTCCAATGCACTTTTCACATCTGATTTAAGAATTATTTTTTTCTCCATAGTAAACTCCTTTTTTTCCATTTCCGATAAATCATTCTCCCAAAATAACTTTTTAATTCACAATCTTTGTTGAATATTCCTGCATCCACCCTAAAATCATTGCCACCAGGTCAAATTTTGTAAAATAAAAAATAACCGTCATCAAAAGAAACACCACAACAATCCCACTTCTCATGACTTTAAGGTCCTGTTTACTAAGGGACATATGTAAAATAATGCACCCAAAAAGATAATAAAACAAAACCGTCCAAAGAGTATTTCCCACAGTCATTGGTCTTACGAAAATCCAAAGAAGACTGCAACTTATAAATCCACATAAAATAGGTGCAATGGAGGCAAAAACTTTCTGTATGGCTTTAAACACAAAATTTCCTCTAGCCGCATACGAAACATAGCCAAGCGCTCCATCCTTGTGACTAAATTGAAACAATTTCACTTCTGTCACTTTTGCCCCCGTTAAAAATGCTAACAAGGCATGTGACAATTCATGATGCATAACCCCCGGTATCGTACCATAGTTAATCAAGTGTGCGCCAAAGGGATTGTGATTTGCAGCAAACTTTCGGACACTTGAGAAAAAAAAGCCAAGCCCAATAGCCAACAAAAAAACAATACACACATTAAAAAAGCTGTGTTCCAATAATGTTAAATCAAATTTCATAATTCTTTTCATTCCTCTCTTCGTAATCTTTGTTCTCTCAGTATCTTATATTGGGGACGCCAAAAGACTCCGACAAAACATTTTTCGAAAAAATTATATCACAAACCTTGTAAAAACACAAACAGGCGACTGCTACCTGTCGCCTATTTTATACAAAGTATTTTTAGCAAACGCCTCACTCCGCTTTTGCCACCAAAATCATTTTCTCAAAAGACTGGGCAAACCGCTCATCTTCTTCTTGGGTCCTTTTTCTAGGCCCTTTTACATGATTTTTGTGTGAGGCTCTCCTGGCTTTTTTGTTGAGGTGCCTCTCCATCAGCATCTGGTCAATGTTTTCATTGGTGTACCATTTTCCTGACTGATGGATTGCATACGCACCCTTTCCAAGTGCCATGGCTGCCACCCCGTAATCCTGGGTAACTACAATATCTTTTTTGTGGCAAATGCTTATCAGCTTGTAATCCACTGCATCAGCACCTGCGCCAACTACAACTACTTCGCTGTAAGCAGAATTTAAAATATGATTGGTATCGCAAAGTAACGTTATCCCTATCTCATATTTCTTTGCCACTTCTTCTACAATCTTAACTACAGGACATGCATCTGCATCTACTAAAATTCTCATATTATTCCTCATATTTAAAACGTAATTAAAAGATGTTCTTCTGCTACATCATCATACACTTCACACTGTCGGTCTTTCACATCATACACATGAACAACCTCCGTCAGCATCTCCTCTGTTACAAATTCTCCCACTAAATCCGGGCAATCCAATAATTTTTCCGGTGAAAAATGTATGGTTTTCTCATTATGAAAAACAGCAGTATATAATATCTGTGCTTCCACAAGATCTTGAAAAATGTGACTTCCGTAGGACAATTCCGGGTTGTAGCCTGCCTTTGTTTCCTCTACTTCACATATAATTTCATAGGCACTAATATCCGAAAAAGTCGTAGGCACCCCAAGTTCCGGAGAGGAGGTTCCGATTCGTCCCGGTACAATCAGCATCATATGTTTATTCTGATCCCGATAATGCCAGTTGATTTTTCCAACCAATTTTGCTACCAAATCCTTCATTTTATAAGGCATATTGTAGTACTTTACAGGGTCTACATACACAATGAAATCCAATTTCGTAACACTTGGCATTCCCATGGATGCACCTTTTGTCTCCAGCAAAATATTTTTTTCATCAACCGTATCCGGTATCACGGTTTCCGAACTTTCTTTTTGGACAAGTAATGGTCTGCATTGCAGCAAATCAATGGAATACTCACCACTTTCTGAAATGTTAATTGTAAACTCCGTATCCACAGGATACTGATATTCTTCCTGAATACAACGAAGCATTCGTTTCATTTGATCCATCAGTATATGATTGGATACCAAACCTTTACAGGAAATAAATTTCACTTCCCGATTTTTTCCCATTTCTCGCAGGCGATTTTCTGCATCATAATCATGCTCCAACAAAATCTTATCCAAATATTTAGGGATGTCTGCCTGCATGTCATCCAAAGAAAAACGTTTTACTTCTCGATTTGCCATGCTGATTGCCTCTGCTCTTCCTTGGGAAAATTTATGCTTGTCCGCAGAAGACGAGTAAGAGGTTTTCTCCGGTCTGTCCAAATTTACAATTCTTGGATATGAGCCTTCCGTCCGGTCTACCGCTGAGGTTCCCAGCCCCATAACCAGTCGTAACATGCCTGCTTTTGGATCTGTATCTTTCATGATTTTATACGGACTGTAGGAATATCCCACACCTGCAGCACATGGCATATAATTCGAACCATAGTAAGAACCGGAAACCCGCTGTACCAGCAATGCCATCTGTTCATCCCGTTTTTCCAACCCACGTCTCTTACGATAATCCAGTGCCGACAAACTCATTGTACTTGCATATACCACTTTGATGGCATGCTCAAATTCGGCAATTCTCTCCTCCATAGTGCCTCTATTCACACAAAATACCGATTCATATTTCCCGGCAAAAGCATTTCCAAAACCATCTTCCAAAATACTGCTGGAGCGTACAATGTAGGGATCCTGACCATAATATTCTATGATTCGGATAAATTGCTCCTGCATAGCCTCTGAAAATTTTCCCTTCATTAGCCTTTCTGCAAACTCCTCAGCAAGTTCAAAATACCCTTCTTCCCTTCGTTGCTTAATTCTATTCTCCCACAGATTATTATCCACAATGTAGGTATAATATAAATCCGATCCTATATAAAATGAATCATGTGGTTCTAACACTTCTTTGATATCCGGCTCTTTGTTTCGCAAAATTGCCCTCGCCAAAAGCATGCCACATGCCTTACCACCAATCATTCCTGTGCCAATCATATGATCCCTTACTTCAAAATAATCTTTGGAAGTGAAATGTTTTTTTACCATCTCACGCATTCGACTATCTCGTGTCATCATAATATCACACATTCTGGAACATTCTTGGGAAATGTCTACACCATTTTCTTCCTTTATCTTTGCACGATTGAAAAAACGATCCCAAGAATCCGAATACTGCTCCTCTGCAGAACGCTGTGCCAGTCCTAATGCCTGATAAAATCTGCTTGCCTGCACACCATCTAAAATTGGGCGAAAACTGTCATTCTCCAGATTGTAAATATGTGGGAGAAACATGGTATCTGAAGCTCGTTTCCACACTTTTTCCGGACGCACATAAATATTCTTCTTATCTGCATATACATCAAGGAAAAGCTGTGTGGTATTTAGTATCTTGTTGACAGCCTGTACAGAATGTTTTCCTCTGATAATAGGAAAATATGCTACCGTATCCAACGAAAAAAGAAACGGACAAGTCACTCTGAAAAAATTCCCCATCATAAGATCTGTAGCCCAAGCAACCTGAAGCTCTGACAAACAATCGAACACATAAAAAACATTTTTTCCCACATTTTGAATTTCATTGTGTATCGTAACTGTAAAATCTTCGAACCGATGGGTCAAAGGCACTTCTATCCTATTCACTTCCGGACATTCTTCCAACAAGGGTTCATGACTTGCAAATCTAAAATAAATGATTTTCCTTTTATCCTGAATTGCCTGACGAACATAGGGTTCCATAAATAATTTAAATTCCCACAATTCCGTTACCCGCCATACTACATTATCACCCATACGAATAAAATCAAACGCCTGATCCATTTCCATAATTCCACTGTGTATCTTTTCAAAAGCCCCCATATAATCACCTTTCCCATTCGTATCTCAATATCTTTTATCAATATTTCCCCTGTTATGCTTTTTCACATTCTTTATTCGCCAAAAACAATCTTGCCTTTTGCCTGTGGATCATCCATAATCACTTCTTCTGCTTTCGGCAAAACAATGGTTCCACTCTTTGGATTCTTGATACTAATCATTGGTTCCAACAAGGTGGCTTCCACCTCTGATTTTTCAAAAGCCAAATCCGCATCTACCATTTTACAATCGATTAGTTTTAATCCCTTACAATAACACAAAGGCTGGGTTCCGATGATGGTACAATTTTCAAAAGTAACATTCTCACAATACCATCCAAGATATTCCCCTTTGATGACGCTATCACGAACCACTATATTTTTTGCATGCCAAAAAGCATCTTTGGTATCAAATTTGCAATTTACAAATTCAGAATCACAAATGTATTGAAAGGAATATTTTCCTTTCAAACTTACCTGTGCAAAGTGAAGTTTCTCAGCTCTCATCATAAAATACTCACTCTGTACTTTGGTATTTTCCATGTTTAGTCCTCTGACAGACCAACCAAACTCTGGCGAAATAATGTCACAATTGTCTATTCTGATATTGTCACATTCCCGCAATGCCTTAATCCCATGTAATTTTGAATCCCGAATGGAAGCATTTGATGTGTACCACAAGGCTGCCCTACAATTGCTTGTCATTTCACATTCTGTCATTTCCAAATTTATATCATGCCAAAATGGATATCTCAAATTAAAATAGCATTGCTTAACTATAATGTTTTTACTTTCCTTTAAAGCACTTTCTCCGTCCGCCGGTCCATCAAACTGACAATGCTCCAACTCTATTCCATCACTCGCATACAATGCTCTTTCTTCTTCAAATTGTTGATTTGTAAGCAACGTTCTTTCCATAAAAAATCCACCTCTTTACTATTTGTCTGTATCATTACCTGGCAAAATATATGACCCATCTAATCTCTTTTCGCTATATAATAGTTCTTCTTATATGCATTATAACACTTGGAGTCTACTCCAAGTCAATAGTTTCTTTTCATTTATCAACTACACCCGTATTCTTTCCACCGAGTATGGCAATTTTCCCCAATTGGTAGTATAATAATCTTATCCATTTCTGTAACAATCTGGTTGGGGGCTGCCAAGGTTACACAATATATGTAGCATAGGTAACATTATGAAACAAGAAATTTCATAAAAAACATACAAT
>JAFORL010000091.1 GCA_017393285.1 Lachnospiraceae bacterium | reverse complement strand
TTATATCAGGTCGCTGTGCCTTCTCCGCCGTAGGAATCAATATTTGTAGTGAATTCGCCTCCAGCTCCATGGCCTGTCATCCGTTCCATATTTCTTCCGTACTGGTGGCAGCTGAGGCAATTTCAAATTGCTCAGCAATGCCACGTTTTTAACCATATCTTTTAAAATAAATTCTGCCATAGGCGAACGACAAATGTTGCCGTGGCAGATAAAAAGCACTCGAATCATAACATCCTCCTATCACGAAAAGCCGTAAAAAGCCCCATTTTAAGGCATTTTGTCGGCTGTATATTTTTTACAAAGTAGCGCATCAATACCTACATTTTTTCTGAAATTAGGCAAAACAAGGCAAGATGTAGCCTTCAAACGTATACTCCTAGTAGACGAATTAGGGTCATTCGTATACTACGATAATTGTATCGTCACACAATATTGTAACATTACAATATTAGTTTTTCAAACACACATACATCTTAAGAAAAAAATAAGACCCACTTGGTGAGTCCTATCTTCATAAAACCTTATTCATCATAATTGGTGTTTTGTTTTAATTCCTTATCGACATCTCTTCCTACATACATCACACGAATAACCGTAACAATCTTATTGTCCATATCTGGAATATAGAACACCAAGTAATTGTCAACAGGAAATACTCTAAGTCCTCTGCTTCGCCATGGTTCTCTCTCATATATTCGGAATTTCTTCGGCATATGAGAAAGCTTACTTATTGCTTCTTCTAGACGTTCTAGTTGTCCGGCTGCATTCTCTGGTGCTAAAAGTTCAAAGGCAATATACTCGAAAATACCTCTCAAGTCATCATCAGCCTTTTTTGAAATCTGTACATCAAACATCATAAACCATAATCCTTCCTTATATCAGCAAATGCAGTTTTTGCAGACTTCGTTCTTCCTGCTTTCATATCTGCGTACCCTTTCTCCAACTCTGCATCAATTTCATCATCAGAAAGCGTACTAGCATCTACCATCCTTGACACAGGTATTTTCACCTCAAATGGAAGCCCCCTCTGAAGGATAATTTGCTTATAAAACATATTTATTGCATTTGATGCAGGAATCCCCAATGCAGAAAGAATACTCTCAGCTTGTTCCTTTACTTCCGGTTCTATTCTTGCATATAAATTCGCTGTTTTTGCCATATCACATCATCTCCTTATAATTATTACTAGATATTGTTCCATCCTTTTAAGAATAGTATACAACATTGTGCTGACAAAAGCAATACATTTTCCATAATCCTTTGCCCCCCAAAAAAAAATAAGACCCGCTAAGCGAGTCCTATCTTCATATATTATATAGCCTTAAACATATTCTGTTTTACATGGTTTTTCTTGCTACCTGTTTTTTCGAGCTCTTTTTTGCCTGTTCTAATTCCTCTAATCTAACCATCTCATTCTTGGCATCATCTAACCCTAGGTGAGTATAAGTGTTCATGGTTACACCTATATCTGAATGCCCCATCAAATACTGTAGTGTCTTTGGATTCATGCCAGCTCTAGCCATATTGCTACAGTATGTGTGACGGCATACGTGAGGAGTAATGTTAGGCATCTGAACTCTATAAATTCTGTTGTAGCGTCCCACCATATGATTGAATCGATGTTCCCAGTGCATTGCTACAAGTGGAAGGCGGTTATTGTGCTTGTGGTAAAGAATTAGTATAAAAATGACATGACATTTTATTCATGTTTGGTCTAGACTACATAGAAATAAGAATCGTGTGTTTATATGTTTGGCTACTTCATGATTTGAATATATAAATGATAGATAACTAGACGTGAAAATTCTCAACGATATCATTAGTAATAAAAAAATAAGAAATACACAAAAAAATGTTGTGTAAATGTTACGAAAAAGTTACAAAAGAATGATAAAAACCAATCGTTGACCTAGCCTTTTTGTGAAAAAAATGGAAGAAAAAAAGGAAAAGATTGTAAGAAAAGAATAAAAATACATAAAAAACGAAGAAAAAAATAAAACGTGACAAAAAGAAAAAAATAAAGTATAATTCTGATTGTTGTTGCAATGTAGTCGACGCATCATTGGGAGGCTATGAAGTGGCAAGCAAGATGGGGAGAGTTTGAATAGGAGAAATGCTTGTTTTGGTAAAAATAAAGCGTATTGGAAAAGGAGACAAAGAAACATGAGAGTAGCAAGAAAAATTGGAACATTTTTGTTTGCTGTAGTTATGGTAGCTGCAATGTTTATTGGTGTAAATGTTACAGCCCATGCAGGAACAAATAATGAAGTCACAGTGTATTACAACACAAATTGGGAAAAAGCAAACATTCATTATTGTGTTGCTGGTGGACAATGGACAAGTGTGCCAGGTAAAGCAATGGAGAAGAATACAGAAAATAATGGTTATAAGTTTAAATACACCATTCCATTGGGTAACCAGACAGAAGCAACCATTTGTTTTAACAACGGTGCAGGACAATGGGATAGCCAGAATGGTAGAAACTACAAGGTTTATGCTGGTGCTTATGGTGTGAAGAACGGCAATGTTACAAAGTTAACAGATCCAAACAAATTTGCAATTGTAATCAATCAATTTGAACCATCAAGATATTATACACCACTTGATTTTAGTATGGTAAATGGTAAAGCACCATATACTTATACCATTACTTCAAAGCAAAAAAATGGTTTTAACGATTATGGAAACTTTACAGATACAAATACAACACAAAATGATCGTGTTTATACAACCCTTGGATTACATTATTCAGGAGATTATGAAATTACATTAGATGTAGTAGATGCCAATGGACAGAAAGCAAGTGTGACAAAGAAATTTACACTTGACAGAATGGTAGTAACCAAGCTTGAAGCAGATAAGAGTAATGCAAAAGTAGGTGATCAGGTAACCTTTACCGGTACATATGAAAAAGCATGGGTTTACTATTATATGCCATTATCTACCTATTGGACAATTGAGAAGAATGGTGTGAAATATGTAGACGAAGAACAGGCTTACTACACCAATCAATTTAGCTGGACACCAACAGAAACTGGTACATACCAAGTAACCATGCTTGTAAGAGATTCCGGTGGTGATGTTGCTACAAAGACAATGCAATACACAGTAAGAGATGATAGCACTGACAGTATTGTAGTTGTTTATTACAAGAATAACAATTGGAGCAATGCCAATATTCATTTCTGTGTAGGAAATGGAAATTGGACAAATGTACCAGGTGTAAAGATGGAAGCAAGTGATAAGGCAAATTATACATGGAAGTATGTGATTGACTTGAAACAGGCAAATACTGCAACTGTATGCTTTAACAATGGTGCAGGACAATGGGATAGTAGAAATTGTCAAAATTATACCTTGCAAAAAGGTGTTTACGGAATCAGTAACCAATCTGTTCAAACTTTAAATTAACAGACATGACTGCTTTGTAGTCATCATAAAATATGAAAGAAAACAGCGCAAGTATGCAATAAGACTTGCGCTGCTTTCTTTTTATATACTGTGTTGTCTGCAAACTGACCTGTATGTGTGTGGGGGCTGACAAGCTGGAACTAGTAGCTTTCATCCAATCGAACTTCGCTATAGCTTGTTCTCTTGGGAAAGCCTTGCATACCGGTTTCCTAGTTTTCGCATTGAGCTATCGCTCTTCGCTCAAACATGAAACAGTGCATGGGAAAGCCGTGTGTACAGTTTTCTGACCTTCGCTTTGATCTGACGGTCTTTGCTTAGGTCGAAAACTGTGCACACAAAAACAAATATATATATTTCAAATCCATGAAAAAAGATATAAGATTTTTGTTTGTGAAAATATACAATAAAACTTGTTTTTTAAATGAAATAATTAAAAAAATGACACAATAAAAGAAAAAGGTGGAGTTGACTGTTGTTAAAATATACAAAAAAATGAAGGTGATAGAGATAAAAGTATTGAAAATGACTATAAAATCTGCTATACTTGTTTATAGAAAATATTAATTATGCTGTAAAGATTTGGAAACATAATTGTAAAAAATGCATTTTATACAACTCGAGACGGGCTGGAAGAACACCGGATTGGGACGATAAGAATGGAGGAATAGTATGGCAAGAAGAAAGATACTAAGTGTTGCGCTGGCTACATTGATGACTTTGTCTACTACAATGGGACAGTCTAATTTATATGGAATTGTTCCTGTGGCACATGCAAGCGGACAGTCAAAAGAGGTCACAGTAGATGCAACACAGGTGAGTGGAGAAGACTATGGTTTACGCGATGACATACAAGAGGGTGTAATCTTACACTGTTTTGATTGGAAGTATTCTGACATCAAAGCGGAGTTGCCTAATATTGCAGCAGCAGGTTTTACTGCTGTACAGACTTCTCCGGCACAAAAGGGAGATGGAGATGTTTGGTATTGGTTATATCAGCCACAGACATTTTCTATTCAAGGCAATGCTTTGGGGGGCAAGAACGAGTTGACAGAATTGTGTGCAGAGGCGGAGAAGTATGACATTAAGGTAATTGTGGACGTAGTAGCCAACCATACCCGTTCAAAGAACGATGATGGAATGGATAGCAGTTGGTTCCATGATTTGGAGGGTGAAATTACCTATGATGCAGATCATCGTTGGCAGATTATAAAAGGAAAAATTGGTATGCCGGATTTGGCCAGTGAACAGGAACGCGTACAAACTAAGGTCAAGGGCTATATTGAAGAATTGAAAAGTGTTGGTGTAGATGGTATTCGTTGGGATGCTGCAAAGCACATTGGCTTGCCAAGTGAGGATTGTAATTTCTGGCCTGCAGTGACTGGTTTGGGCTTGTATAACTATGGTGAGATCTTAAATGGTCCATGTAATAATTCAGGTAATAATGATGCTTTGATGAAGGAATACACTAATTATTTGACGGTTACAGATGATGAATATGGCGATGGGGTGTTGAAATCTATTGCAAGTGGAAGTATTCCAACCAGTATAGGAAATTATTGTCAACGTGGTGTATCCAAGGATAAGTTGATTTATTGGGCAGAAAGTCATGATACCTATTCTAACAATGGCGAATATGGAAAAGCAACTCAGAATATTAGTGAAGATAAGATTAACCGTACATATGCCTTGCTGGCTTCTCAGGGACAGGCGACGGCTTTATATTTCTCCAGACCGAAAGAGAAAGATAAGCATCAAATTAAGGCAGGGGTCAAGGGAGATGCTGAGAATTTCAAAAGTAAGCAGATTGCAGCAGTCAATCATCTGCATAATCATTGTGTAGGTGAAAAGGAATATTACGCAACAGGTAATGATGCAGCAGCAGTTTGTCGTGAAACGGGTGCATGTATTGTTAAGGCTAGCGGAAGCGGTCAGGTTACTGTACAAAATGGTGGTGGTTTGACAGCACCGGGTACTTATACAGATGAAGTAAGCGGAAATACATTTGAAGTAACAGCCACTACCATTTCTGGTGAAGTTGGTGAATCCGGTATTGCAGTTATTTATTCTGACACAGCTTCTACCAAGAAGGCTAGTGTTTCTGCATCTTTGGCAGATGGTTCTAGTTTTACAGATGAGACTGTAAATGTTACATTGACAGTGAAGAATGCGAGCAGTGCTACTTATTCTGTAGATGGTGGTGCGGAAACCACAATTTCCGGTACAGCAAATGTAACAGTTGGTGCCGGTCTTTCAGCAGGTCAAAAGACTACGATTACCGTAAAGATGACTTCTGAAGATGGAGAGACTAGTAGCAAGACCTTTACTTATACAAAGAAAGAGGCAGGTACCGTAGAAGCAAATACAATTTATGCTACTAAGCCAAGTGGTTGGAGCGGTATGTATATTTATATATATAAGCCGGGAGATGAAGTGAAAAAATTAACAGGAGAATGGCCGGGAGTGGCAATGACAGATGCAGGAGATGGCGTTTATACTTATCAGCTTTCTTCAGATGTGACAAGTGCTAAGGTAATTTTCAATGATGGAAATGGAAAGCAAAATCCAGAAGATGTGCCAGGACAGGCTTGTGGATTTGATTTTACAGGTGGAAAGGCATATACTTTTGATGGAAGCTGGGCAGAAGCAACCATCCAACAACCTGCAACAGCAGCACCGGTTCAGACCAGTGCACCGGTTGTATCTGATCCAGTGGCTACTGTAGCACCAACCCAACAGGTGGCTCCAACTGAAAACGGTGGTAATGTATCTACACCAACCATTCGTGTGAGTCAGGCAGAAGGAACAGAATTTAAGACAGAGACTTTGGATGTGAAGGTTACCCTTTCAGGTGTAACCCAAGGTAGCTATTCTGTAGATAATGGCCCAGAAAAGACTTTTACCAATTCCGCAACAGTTACATTGGGACAAGGTTTAATTGGAGATAAAGAAACGACATTAAAAGTCAATGCAGGTAATGTGACTAAGACATTCACCTATAAGAAGGTGTTTGATGCAAGCACATCTGTTGTAAAGTCTTCCGCAATTAGTCGTATCCAAAGTATTGCAGAGATTATTGCTGATCTTGTGCAGGTGAATGCAGATGCAATTTCAACAGGAATTTATGGAACCAATCCATCAAAACAAGTTGGTACTTGCAAGACCATTTCGAGCATGAGCGATTTTAATGAGAGTGACAAGATTGCTTGTGCTGGTGCATGGGATGTTGCCAACAGATGGAAAGGTGGACATGAAAACAGTGTAGCTGACTGCTATGGTTTATATGCTGCATATGATGATTCCAACTTATATATTGGTGTGGAATATGTAAATACCACAGATACATGGGCAAATGCTGGTGATGGTCCACTTAGCGATGGTGGAAAGATGGTAGATATTCCAGTGATTTTAGCATTAAATACCGGAAAAGGAAATGCAATGACAGGTAAGTGTCCAACAGATAAAGCTGGACATCCATGGC
>JAFORL010000090.1 GCA_017393285.1 Lachnospiraceae bacterium | reverse complement strand
CTCTCGGAGTCTTTTTATACAAGAATTTCGAGATAGATTTTTCTTGGATAACGACATTCCCGCAGTGCGTACACGGTGTGTACGACGAGGAAATGGAGAAAATCCAAGAAAAATATAGCCGAAATTATGGTATAAAGGAGATTCCGAGAGAACATTTATATAAACCTGTTATGTTACTTTTTTTAAATACTTACCTGAATGCTTTTCAAGTAAATAGGCCAACAACTCAATAGTAGCGCCTATGAGCCAGTATACAAGGGCTGCTGCAACGTAACTTTCCAGATAACTGTAATACAAGAGACTTGGAAGCAGTGCACCTGTCATAATTTCTGTAACGGAAATGGCGCTCACCAGGTTAGAGGCTTTCAGCAATCCAATGAGGGAGTTTTGTATTCCTGGAAGAAGGATTGGAATCATCTGAGGAAAAATAATACGGGTCAATGTTTGAAATTTTGTGAGTCCGATACTATACCCGGCTTCATATTGTGTTTTCTCAATTCCCTTATATGCACCTCTTATGGCTTCGCTTAAGGAACAGGTTGTTCCTAAAATAAGCGCGAAAAAGCCGATAAAGATTGGATTTACATCGCTGATGGGTACTGAAATATGAAATGTATGAGCGATTTTTTCATAAAAAAGCATGAATAATAAATTATATAATAGCAATGCAACCATAGTAGGAAGTCCCATATATATGGTTACAAAAATGCTGAATAACTGCGATATTACAGGCGTTTTATAATGTCTGGCAGTTGCGATGATGGCACCTAAAAGCAGACTCACGATAAATGTAATTACCGTCAGTTCTATGGTAATGGGTGCATATTGAAAAGCTGATTTTAACGCTTCAAAAAAACTTTTAGTATTAAATGACATAGGCCTTACCACCTAACAATTTATTTTCAATAAGGTAAAAGATTCCCTTTAAGATTAGACTAAAGGAAATGTAAAGGATTGTTGCTGCAATATAGCCTTCCAGAGCGTGCCCGGTTGCGGAACCCAAGGTTTTTGCTTTCCCGAGAATATCCACAACTCCTAATGTAAATACAAGAGAGGTATTTTGAAATACCCCTACAAAATCTACACCATAATGGGGAAGTGCCACTTTGAATGCTTGCGGAAACACAATTCTAAAAAAAGTCTGTGTTTTGGTTAATCCAATGGAATAGCCGGCTTCTGTTTGGATGGCAGGAACGGAGGTAATGGCGCCTCTGAAAATTTCACCCAGAAACGCCCCTTCGTTTAGAATAATTGCTATTTCTACAAAAAATGCCGGTTCCACCCGATTTAAATTAAAATCAAAAGTATTGAGAAAAAAATCACCGAAAGCTAGTGGAATGCCGTAAAAGGCAATCATCATCTGTACAAGCAAGGGAGTTCCTCGCATAAAAGATATGTATACACCTAAAATTTGTTTTAATACAGGGATTTCTTTCAGTCTTAATACGGCAACAATAATAGCTAATATGGTTCCTAAAAACATTGACCATAATACAATTTGAAAATTTACACCGATACATGCAATGATTTTAGGAAATATCTGTATAAACCGATTAACGCTAAAGTAAGTTTCCATAAGATTATTCCTCTTCCGTTACATCGTATCCAACCCACTTGATGGCAAGCTTTGACAATGTTCCATCTTTCTTTAATTTCTTTAAAGCCCCATCAATGTCATCTCTGATTTTTTGCTCATCTTTTCGGTACAGGTAATAGGTTTTTGAATTATTGATTGGTTCACCTACAGATTTTAGCCAATCTTTACCGTCATCACTGAAATTTTTATTGAGTTTTGTCACATCGCTTTTCTTGAGAACGGTAGCGGCGGCGGCACCGGATTTTAATGCAGCGGCTCCTTCTTCGTCGGAGCTAGACTCTGTATTTACCAAAACCACTTTTTTTTCAGGGTGCTCTTCGTTCCATTTGGTAAGAATTTGCGTTGTAGCACTGGTTGCACCACCGGTTCTGATTTTTTGTCCTGCAAGATCCTCCAGTGATTGTACCTTGCTATCTTTTAAAACTGCCAAGTATGTAATATATGAAGTGTAGGATTCACCTGAAAAAAGGTATTTTTCCTCGCGTTCCGGAGTATATTCATACTGATGAGCAGCTACATCGATTTTTCCGGCTTCTAAAGATAGAACCAGCTGGTCGAATGCCATAGACTGATACTCAAATTCATACTGGGGAAGTAGTTTGTCTATTTCTTTTAACACATCATATTCATATCCCACAGCCTCACCATTTTCATCTAAATAGCAGTAAGGGTTGTAGTTGATTCCAGAGCCAATCACCACTTTTGTTACTTTTTCGTTTGTATCTTGCTTCGTTGTTTCTGTGTTTTTTTTTTGGCATCCTGCAAGTGATGTTGTTAATGCGAATGCAAATATTCCGGTTACAAAGATTTTTTTTAATTCTCTTCTAATCATAATCATGATCTCCTTTCAGATTTGGAACCGGTCAATAAACATGATGTGCCGGTTCGTTGTTATTTGGGATTGCATATAACATACCATAGGTTTGCAGGTCCCACAATTACGGAAAAGTTATATCCAGTGATAACAAATAGTATTACAGCGATTTCGTTCTTTTCAATAGAAGAAAACTATTGAAAGAAAAAGGGAAATATGATAAAATCTATAAGTCCTATCAGAATAGTATATAATAAGAAGAGAGCGATGAAATCCCCTGTCGGTAGCTGACACCACTATGGATAAAAGTGGGTGTGATTTGGTCTTTTACTAGTTGCTTGTAGGTAATTTATAATATTTTGTTATAGTAGAACATAAGAAAAGCTGATTTTACATTCGGTTGCTGGTATGCTATATTTTAACGCAACAGGAAGTACAACCTAGTTCTTTTGGCAGGACTGCTATAGCAAAACAGAAGAAAAACAAAAAAATGATATTTGGCACTTTTTGAAAAAAATGTTAAATAAGGACAAAAACAGGTGCTGAGAAATCAAACGTTTTGGAAGGAGGTTATTTTGAAAAAAACAGTGATACAGACAGCTTTTCTATTTTTGTTAGTCATTGGTGTAAGTAGTTGTGGAACAAAGGATGCTGGTAATAATACAGAAAATAAAATGCAAGCATCCATCAATAAAACAAGTGATGGAATAGAGAATAAGGAAAACGCAAAGAATGTTTCTTCTGAAAAATCGGTAGAGAATGATTCCAAAACATTGAATCCAAAGACAACTTCAAATAAAGTAGAAAGCTCGCATAAAAAGAAAACAAGCAAAACAAAAAATGATACTGCTTCTAAAACAGAAAAATCAAAGACAAAAAAGAAAGAAGAAGCATTCAAAACAAAAGAAAACAAAAAGAAAAACAAAAAAGAAGATAATGAGAAAAATAAGAAAGTAAAAAAAGAAAGCAAAACAAAGGATGAAACGCCTAAAAAGGATGAAAATGTAAGTAATACAGAAGGAATACCTTCTCAACAAGAGCCAGAAGAAAATTCATCCCAGAATAATCAAGCGGTAGAAACCAATGAAAAAACCAAAGTACCCGTAATTACCCAAGTACCAGAAAGAACGCAGGTAGCCAACACAACAACGCCAGTTCCACAGGAAGAGGAAAGTTTTTATGGAATTTTGATGGATTATGACTGTAGTGATATGACAAATCCGGAAGAACACGAATTGGCTTGTATGTTTATGGAAGAATGTAAAGCAAGTGGTTATGGATTAGATATTTTACAAAAAGATGGAACCTATAAATTTTATATGTTCGATGAAAAAGGACAGGAACTCACCTGGCAATATATGCAGAGTTGTACCAGAGTGGATGGTCTATATGTTCGTATTTGGGGAACCTATAAAAATGGAAAAATATATGTAACAAAATTGAAAGAAGAGTAGGAGGAGAAGTTTATGAAAAATCATTTCAATCAATACAAAAAGAAAGCATGCAGTATAGGATTGGCTTTACTGCTGGCATTTTCGCCAATTTTACAAAATTCGCAATCTACCTTGCAGGCAGAAGAAGTTTCTAAGGCAGAAATTAATACCACAACGCAGGCACAGGTAATCGTCACAAAATATGCAGATTTGTGGCAGAGTAAGAGCGATGATGCAGTTGAAAATCCGGTTTATGTAAAAGCTGGTATCCCTGTGATATGGTATGTGGATGTGCCGGAAGATATTAAAGTCAAAGGCTGCAGAAGCACAATAAAAATTCCAGGCATAGGATGGGGAACAGATTCTTATAACAAAGAAGAAGGACATTTACAATTAACCAATGGTAGAAATTTAATTCAAAGACCGGATGCTGCAGAAGGAGATTTGGTTTTGTTTACCCCAACGGAAGAAACGGACATTTTGTTTACTTGCTGGATGGGCAGCGGATGCCATAAAAATTATTTTCGGGTAGTTCCCAATACCGTAGTTACTACTGCAACGCCAACGGCAGTGGTAACAGAGAGTCCGGTTGTGACAGCAACAGTGCTTCCAACCGAGACACCAAAGGCTACAGAGTTGGTAGCAGTCACCGAGACACCAAAGGCTACAGAGCTGGTAGCAGTAACTGAGACACCAAAGGTTACAGAAGTGGTAGCCCAAACGGAAACACCAAAGGTTACAGAAGCGGTAGCCCAAACGGAAACACCAAAGGTTACAGAAGTGGTAGCTCCAACCGAAACACCAAAGATTACAGAGCTAGTAGCAGCCACAGAAACACCAAAAGAGACAGAGCTAGCAGCAACTGCAGTAGCAACCGAGACACCAAAAGTGACCGAAACTGCAGGAGTCACAGAGGCACCTCAGGTTATAGAGACAGCAAATACAGAATATACAACAATACCGAAAGCGACAGATGCTGCCCAAGCACAAGTGATTATTACAAAATATGAAGATTTGTGGCAAAGTAAAAGTGCAGATGCCGTTGAAAATCCTATTTATGTTACGGTAGGTGTGCCAGTAATATGGTATGTAGATGTACCGGAAGATGTAGCAGTAAGAGGTTGCAAGAGCACGATTAAAATTCCAGGCATAGGATGGGGAACAGATTCTTATAACAAAGAAGAAGGACATTTACAATTAACCAATGGTAGAAATTTAATTCAAAGACCGGATGCTGCAGAAGGAGATTTGGTTTT
>JAFORL010000089.1 GCA_017393285.1 Lachnospiraceae bacterium | reverse complement strand
TTTGAAATGATTTAAATCATATATTCAGTATACTATTACACATATAGAAATCAATACCTAGAAAACCATAATAATTATTGACATAAACCATAGTATATCATATAATTACCATAAGATGGAAATTATAGTTTTGAAGAAAATATGGATAGGGAAAAATATGTATTTAATTGTGATGGTGAAAACTATGTGATTTGGACATGGAGAGGCGACTATTTAAATTTAGGAAGTGGTGCTGAAATAGGAATCTACACAAATGTTCATAAAATAGGACTTCCTTACACTCCGCTTCAAATTGATCAATGGGATATCGATAAAAATTGTTCATTAAAAATGCACTTGTATTTGTACAATTATTATAATATAAATAGCATTGATAATGTTTTTTGTTGGGAACCAAATGATCCTCAATGGTGGATTACAGGATTTAATCCTGATTTTGATAGTCCTAATGTACATGATATGATCTCAATAGGTATGATTGATTTTGAAAGTAAAACACAAATGTATGAAGCGTTAAAGAAGAGTGTGAATAATAAGCAATTGTCAAATTATTTGATTTTTGATGAAGATGGTCATACAGTGTGGATGATGTGGGGTGATTATTGATGAAAAAAATAATTACTTTAGTTGTCGTATTAGCTTTGATAATAGTTAGTTCTAGTTGTGGAGCAACAAATTTAATTAGAAAAGAATTTGAGAATAATAATTCGGCTGATGATTTGAGTAATAAGATCGTTCAGTGCATTAATAATGGAAACAAAGACGGATTTGCAGAAGAATTTTGTGAAAAAGATCGTAATGACGATAATTTTTCTGCTGAAGTCAATGAATTATTTGATTTTTTTACGGATAGAATTTCGTCATATGATATTAATTATATAGGTGAAACGCGACTTACGACAGATGAAAAGGGTAATATTGAGAGACAACTAGACGAAATAAATATTGATAATATTGTAATTGGTTCAAATAAAGTTGATAAATACTCAATTATAATTGAGCGGTATGTAGAAAACATCATAGAAAAAGACGAAAAAGGAATTGTGAGTTTTCAAGTGAGAAATTCGCAAAATGACTCGATACTAACGGTGGGATGTGATTAATCATATAGACCTGACGTATATGATTTTTATATTGCATAAAAATTTGCAAAATAACAACAACACTACCAATGATGCTTTTTGCAAATAGTGTATTCATGGGGCTCAGGAATGATTTAGTGATACTCCCTCACCTGAAACAGATCCTCCACAAGTAATCCAAAGTAAGTAGCAACCCTCAGCATGAATTCCGCAGAAGGATCCTGTTCGCCACGTTCTATTCTGCCGATTGTCTTGATGGAAAATCCGGTAGCGCAGGCGATATCCTTCTGGGGGATGCCACGATTTTTGCGTGTTTCTTTAAGATTGTTAACCACCGCCATGTAAAACCCTTCTTTCGTGAATTTAGTAGTTTTTAATAGTATCTTTATCACATTTGCCGACGACTTTACCGATAGTGTCAAGTCTGTCGGCTTCTTTGAGCTGTATTGTAAGCGAAGGTGATAAAAAACGTTTTTTGTTGACAAACGACATAAAAACTATTATAGTTAATACTATGTGAAATGTGGAGAAGGAGAGGAGTACATAAGTGGCCTATCAGAGAGATTCCTCAGAAAAATCTGGTGTGAGAGGAATTTAGAAGTGCTTGTGGAAGGTAGCTCTGGAACAGCATCTGTGAACGGATTAGTAGCAGATGACGGCTGACCCCGTTAAAAGTTGAAAGGTGTTTGTTACGCAAACACGAATAAAGGTGGTACCACGGCTCTTCGTCCTTTTTTGATGAAGAGCTTTTTTTACTTTATAGGAAATTGCGATGCAATTTCCTATAAAGTAAAAAAACGCTCCGCGAGGATGCGCAGACCGCGGAGATGGAGTTAATTGCTGCGCAATACCGCGGTCGCGCTAGAGTTTTGCAAGCAAAACTCTTTGTTCTGTAATAAAAAAATATTAGGTAATAGGTAAATGGATATGCTTGCTTCGCAAGCATCACAGTATAAAAAAGGATGTGTATTTATGGCAAAAGAATTAGAAAAGACATACAATCCGCAAGACATTGAAGAGAGATTGTATACAAAGTGGATGGAGAAAAAGTACTTCCATGCAGAAGTAGATCGTAGTAAGAAACCTTTTACGATTGTTATGCCACCTCCAAACATTACCGGTAAATTGCATATGGGACATGCATTGGATAATACCATGCAGGATATTTTAATTCGTTTTAAGCGTATGCAGGGTTACAATGCACTATGGGTTCCTGGAACTGACCATGCAAGTATTGCAACAGAGGTGAAGGTTATCAATGCTTTGAAAGAGCAAGGGATCAATAAAGAAGATTTAGGTAGAGAAGGGTTTCTAGAGAAAGCATGGGAATGGAAGGAAGAATACGGCGGAACCATTACAAGCCAGTTAAAGAAGATTGGATCTTCTTGTGACTGGGATAGAGAGCGTTTTACTATGGACGAAGGTTGTTCAAAGGCTGTAGAGGAGGTGTTCTGTAAGCTACATGAAAAAGGATTGATTTACAAAGGATCCCGTATCATCAACTGGTGTCCGGTATGTCAGACCTCGATTTCTGATGCCGAAGTGGAACACGTAGAACAGGCAGGACATTTCTGGCATATCAATTATCCAATTGTTGGAGAAGAAGGAAGATTTGTAGAAATTGCTACAACCAGACCAGAAACTTTACTTGGAGATAGTGCAGTAGCAGTGCATCCGGATGATGAAAGATACCAGGATTTGATTGGCAAGAAGGTACTTCTTCCATTGGTAAATAAGGAAATTCCTGTGGTTGCAGATTCTTATGTAGATAAGGAATTTGGAACAGGTGTTGTTAAGATTACACCGGCACATGACCCTAACGACTTTGAAGTAGGAAAGAGACATAATCTTCCAGAAATCAATGTGATGAACGATGATGCCACCATCAACGAAAAGGGTGGAAAATACGCAGGTATGGACCGCTATGAAGCAAGAAAGGCAATCGTTGCAGATCTTGAGAAACTTGGATTGTTAGTGAAAGTAGAAGATCATACCCATAATGTTGGTACCCATGATAGATGTAAGTCTACCGTTGAGCCAATGATCAAACAGCAGTGGTTCGTAAAGATGGAAGAACTTGCAAAACCAGCGGTTGATGCACTTAAGAACCAAGATCTTAAGTTTGTACCGGAGCATTTTGATAAGACCTATTTACACTGGTTGGAAGGTATTCGTGATTGGTGTATTTCCAGACAGTTATGGTGGGGACATAGAATTCCTGCTTACTATTGTGATCAATGTGGTGAAGTTGTGGTTGCAAGAAGCGACAATAAACCAACCGTTTGTCCAAAATGTGGTTGCCAACATATGACACAGGATTCTGATACCTTGGATACTTGGTTCAGTTCTGCATTGTGGCCATTCTCAACTCTTGGCTGGCCTGAAAAAACAGAAGAATTAGATTATTTCTATCCAACCAACGTATTGGTAACTGGATATGATATCATTTTCTTCTGGGTAATCCGTATGGTATTTTCAGGAATTGAGCAGATGGGCAAAACACCATTTGACACAGTATTGATTCATGGTCTTGTTCGTGACTCGCAGGGACGTAAGATGAGTAAATCTCTTGGAAACGGTATCGATCCTTTGGAAATCATCGGACAGTACGGTGCAGATGCTCTTCGTTTGACATTGATTACTGGTAATGCACCAGGAAATGATATGCGTTTCTACATGGAGCGTGTTGAGGCAAGCCGTAACTTTGCAAACAAAGTATGGAATGCATCACGTTTCATTATGATGAACCTTGAAAAGGGTGGAGATTTGTCAAATGTATCATTGAAGGATTTGACACAGGCAGATAAGTGGATTATCTCAAAAGTAAATCAGTTGACAAAAGATGTTACTGATAATATGGAAAGTTATGAACTTGGTATTGCGGTACAAAAGATTTACGACTTTATCTGGGAAGAATTCTGTGACTGGTATATTGAAATGGTGAAACCAAGACTTTACAGCGATGAAGATACAACAAAATCAGCTGCATTATGGACACTTAAGACAGTACTTATCCAGTCATTGAAGTTATTGCATCCATACATGCCATTTATCACAGAGGAAATCTTCTGTACATTGCAGGAAGCAATCGGTGAATGTGAGAAAGACTCAATTATGATTACTGCATGGCCAGAGTTTAAGAAGGATTGGGATTTCGTTGCAGATGAAAATGCGGTAGAGACAATCAAGGCAGCAGTTAAGGGCATCCGTAACGTGCGTGCAGAAATGAATGTTCCACCTAGCAAGAAGGCTATGGTGTATGTAGTTTCTGAAGATGCTGAAATCAGAGAAATCTTTGAGACAAGTAAATTGTTCTTTGCAACCTTAGGATATGCCAGTGAAGTGTTGATTCAGGCAGATAAAAATGGTATTGCTGAAGATGCGGTATCTACAGTGATTCATGGTGCAACGATTTACATGCCATTTGCTGAATTGGTAGACATCGAGAAGGAAATTGAGCGTTTGCAAAAAGAAGAAAAGAGATTAGAAGGAGAATTGAAGCGTGTGAATGGTATGCTTGGAAATGAAAAGTTTGTAAGCAAAGCCCCACAAGCTAAAATCGATGAAGAAAAGGCGAAGCTTGAGAAATACACAAATATGATGGAACAAGTGAAATCACGCTTGGCACAATTATCTAAATAACATTTAGTGAAAATGAAAAAGATTCCTTTCCCAAAATATAGAATACAATGATAAGGCCCTTCCGAAGTTTATGGTTTATATAAGCTTTGGAAGGGCTTTGAACATGAATGGGTCGGACTGCATTGTATGCACCACGTGATATAAAAGTGAATTGTGCTGCAAACAATCTTGCGCTTGCATTTGTATTGTGAAAGTAGAACACATAATGTGAAATGGTGGCTTAAATTTGCGAAAAACAAAATTTGGTTATAAAAATAACAAGTAAATTACAAAATATTGCATAAAAATGAAAAATGTGATATAATCCTAATAAATGGAAATTATACATTGGATGGGAGGACATCATATGGGGGATGAAACAAGTATCAAAATTGATGTAATAGATGAAGGTATGCTTGCAGTTATGACTGTCATACCAATGGGATTTGAACAGATTACCTTTGAAAAACTGAAAGTTGCACTGGAGAGAGCCGGTGTAGTATATGGCATCAATCAAGATGTTTTGCGTGATATTATACAATACCAAAAATTTGGAAAACCATTTGAAGTGGCACATGGAACACCACCGCAAGACGGTGAAGATGGATATTATGAGTTCTTATTTGAGACAGATGTGAATGTAAAACCAAAGATTTTAAACGATGGTTCTGTCGATTATAAGAGTATGGGAGAGGTGCCTGTAGTAGAAGCCGGACAGGAATTGGTACGATACCATAAAGCGACAGCAGCTGTATCAGGAAAAAATGTGTATGGTGCAGAGTTGGTAGGACGAAGAGGAAAAGAATTATTAGCTTTACGAGGTAAAGGGTTTGAAATATCAGAAGATAAGTTACTATATAAGGCTTCCCTTACTGGTAAAGTAACCTATAAGCATGAACGCTTGGAAGTTAGTAATGTATTGATTATTCCTGGGGATGTAACCATTGCAACCGGTGGTGTAAAGTTTTCAGGGGACGTCGTAATTAAAGGAAATGTATTGTCAGGAGCAGAAGTGCATGCCAATGGTAACATTGAAGTAAATGGTTCTGTGGAAGCTGCTACGTTGGTAGCAGGTAAAAATGTCGTATTGAAAAACGGTATGCAAGGAAATGGAAAAGGTACCATACAAGCAGGAAATGATGTTTCCGGAAAGTTTTTTGAACAGGTAGATATTAAGGCAAAAGGAAAGGTTTCTGCCAATGCCATTATGCACTGTAATGTGGTTTCAGAAGAAGAAATCGTGGTAGCAGGTAGATTTGGTATTATTGTTGGTGGCAAGCTTTCTGCCTATCGAGGAATTGAAGCTACAATTATTGGAAACATGAACGAAGTGAAGACAGTACTAGAGGCAGGAACTTCAAGAAATATTTATAGTGAAATGTCATCTACGGATGAAAAAATTCGTGGTATTGTAGAAGAAATTCGTAAATTAAAAGCATCGGAAGAGAAGATTGCTTCTATGTTGGCAAAGAATCCGGGAAATGCTGAAATCAATGAAATGAAAGTTTCAGTTATGCGAAGCAAGATTATGAAGGAAACGGAATTGCGAGATGCAGAAAAGGAAATGTCTCATATAGCAGATATTATTTCCAAAACTTCGAATCCAAGAATTACGGTCTTAAAATCGATTTATCCAGGTGTATGGTTAACCATCAATGGAGTAACACAAAAACTTAAGACAGAAAACTACAATATTCACTATCAAAAGAATGGTGTAGAATTAGAGTTTGTACCAAATATTTAATTATTAAAAAAAACTATTGACTTTTATATGGCAAAGACATTATCATGGATAGTGTCTTTGCTATTTTGTTTATGGATTACCAGAACAAATGTCAAGATATTGATAAGATACGAATGGAAGGTTGGTTGAAAAGATGCTGAATTTTGAAGAAGAACTGAAGAAATTTAAACCAAGTTTAGAAATAGAAGAAGTAGAAAATGCGATTGCACAGGAAAATACATTAGATGTAGCGGATTTGCTGGAACAAATGCGAAAGGAACAAAAATAATAAGCCCAACAAATGCGGTGCAGAGGGAATGAGGTAAAACATGAATTGTCCAAATTGTGGAAAGCATATATCGTTTAGACAAACTCGATGTGAATATTGTCAATATGACTTAAAAACTTATAAGAAATTATGGAGCATATCCAATCAATATTATAATTTGGGATTGCAAAAAGCAAAACTAAGAGATTTGTCGGGTGCCATAATTGCTTTAAAGAATTCCTTACAGGTTAATAAAAGAAATATTCAAGCAAGAAATTTATTGGGATTGGTATACTATGAACAAGGAGAAATTGTACTTGCACTGGGACATTGGGTGATTAGTAATAATTATCAGGAAAAAGATAATTTGGCAGAGTATTATATGAATTTATTACAGAATAACCCTGCAAAATTACACGCAGCCAATCAAGTTGTAAAAAAATATAACTATGCATTGGCGCAGGTTAAATCCGGTAATTATGATGTTGCATTGCTCCAATTAAAGAAGGTAGTTGCCAGTCAGCCGAATTATTTGGTTGCCCAGCAATTATTAGCCTTGCTATACATGAGAGATGGCGACAATGAAAAGGCTGCAAAACAATTAAAAAAAGCGCAAAGGATAGATATCAATAACACCAGAACGGTTATGTATTTAGGAGAGTTAGGCTTGAATTCTAGTAGCAGTAAGCGTGTCAATGAGGTACAGAGGCAGGTAAAGAAAAAACAGATTCAAAAATCGGACAATCCAAAGTTCTTTTTGCCAGATGCAGATTTCCGAGATGGAAAAATCAATCGCGGATATTTTATGTATTTGCTCATAGGTGTGGCAATTGGTATGTTAGTTGGTTTCTTTTTGATTTTGCCGGCAAGAGGACGAGCATTGGCAAATAAATATAATCGTGAAGTGGTAGAGATGGCTGAACAACAGACGGATATGACCTACCAGATGCAAACCTTGGAAGAGGAAAAAGAAGAACTAAAAAATGAGATGAAGCAGTTAGAAAAAAAAGTGAAAAAGATGAAAGAGGAAGCTGTAGATGAAAAAGCATATGATACCTTTGCAAAAGCAGTGGTGGCATATATGGCAAAGAAAAATGATGAAGCTGCGGAATTGTTGATGTCCTTAGACATGAGTAAGTTTAACAGTACCACAACCAAGGAGTTGTACGATACCATTAGTAAAGCTACGTTTCCAAATATGTCAAGAGTAACTTACAATGAAGGTAGGAGATTGTTTGATACACGTAAGTATGATGAAGCGACAGAGAAGTTGTTGTTGGCGTTAAAGTACGATGAGACCAACACAGATGCTATGTATTATTTAGGACGTTGTTATCAAATGACAGGAGATAATAAGAAAGCTAAGAAATATTACACGCTGATTACCGAAAATTATAGCACATCTTATCGAATGGCAGAAGCCACAAGAAGACTAGATGAATTAGAGACACAGGAGTAGGAAGGTGTCAAATAACGAAATAACTAAAATGTAGAATCAAAGAAACAATAGATTTTGTTCCCTTGATGGAAAGCACAAAAGAGAAAGGCAATTGTCAAAAATAGACAGTTGTCTTTTTTGTTCTGAAAGTGTAGGTTGAAAAGCCAGAACCAGTAGCTTTCATCCACGCAAACTTCGTACCTTTATGGTGTTCGTTTTTGTGGAAAAGCCTTGTGTACCAGTTTTCTGACCTTCGCTTTGACCTAACGGTCTTCGCTTAGGTCGAAAACTGTGCACATGAATACAGATCTGGAATTGAGAGAGCAGCATAGCTGCGGAGCAATTCACTTTCATATATTATGATGCTTGTGAATACGGACAGCTGTGTCAGCAGCTGCTTTTAAAGGAAACGCACTTTTAGTTTGGTGTCAGAAATCTGCCTGTATGAGTAAGAACCCTTTTGGTGTAAAGTTTAAGATTTAAGACTTTTTTGGAGGATGCTAAATGGAACAAAATTGTAAAATAGTTGGAACAAAAATGTATGTATATTTAATGGGAGAAGTGGATCATCATTATGTCAAAGAGATAAAAAAAGAGATAGACGGAAAGCTTGGTTTTTATATCATCAAAGAATTGATTTTGGATTTTACAAATGTACAATTTATGGATAGCGCAGGAATTGGTTTGATCATGCATGGATATCAATATATGAAAAATGTTTTGGGAAGCATTACTTGTGTAGGCATGTCACAGCGAATAAAAAAAAGTTTAGCAGCAGCCGGCGTGTTTACCTACATATCAGAAGAAAAGCAAGAAAAATATCAGGAGGAAGTATAGCGTATGATGGAGATGATGTGTGTAGAATTTGAGAGTAAATCGGAAAATGAAGCCTTCGCAAGAGTGGTGGCTGCAGCTTTTATTGCAAGACTCAATCCTACCTTGGATGAGGTGGAAGATGTGAAAATGGCGATTTCAGAAGCAGTTACAAATGCCATCGTACATGGATATGAAAATGACCCGTCTAAAAAAATCTTTATGCGTTGCAGTATAGAAAATCAAACCTGTCAATTTCGAATTATGGATCAGGGGGTGGGGATTGCAGATATAGAAAGGGCAAAGGAACCCCTGTATTCCACAAAAAAAGATGAAGAACGGGCTGGCATGGGATTTACCTTCATGGATACTTTGATGGATGACCTACAAATTTATTCTCAATTAGGGGAGGGAACCACTATCATTATGACCAAAACTTTTTCTCGGGGTTGAGCGGTATGATAACAAATCAGGTGGAACAGTAGATCTATTTTAGGTATAGGGACATGACTGCTTCGCGGTTATTACAGTATAGGAAAATGCGCATGTATATGATGCGACATGTGCGTGTATGAAAGCTACCGTGACAGCACAATGCAGGAAAGTGAATATGAGCTATCTAATAAAAAGCTGTAAGAGATAGTCTGAAAATGAGGAGTGTATCTGTGGAAGAATATGAGTGGTTTATGGCCATACGAGAGGGTAATAAAAAAATGAGAGAAGCATTTATTACTATGAATTTACCGCTTGTATGGAGTATTGCGAAAAGATTTTTACATAGAGAGAAAGATCTTGCTGAATTGGTGCAAATTGGAAGCGTAGGATTAATCAAGGCTGTGGATGGTTTTGATATCCAGAGAGGTGTAACTTTTTCCACCTACGCGGTACCATTTATTACAGGAGAAATTAAACGACATTTTAGAGATCATGGATTGATGCATGTAAGTAGAGAATTGAAGAAAAGAGGTTGGGAATTACAAAAAATCATAAATCGGCATTATGAACAGGAAGGGAAAAGCCCCACCATTGAAACTTTATGTCAGGAAACGGGATATGAAAAAGAAGAAGTGGTTATGGCCATGGAGGCAAATTTGCAAATCGGTTCGATACAGGAAGAGTTGGGAACAGAGGAGGGGCGTGCATATACATTAGAGACACAGATTTGTAAGGGAGAAGGATGCGTAGGAAAGCTGGCAGACGGCTGCGAAAGAGATGAAATGGAGCAGGTATTAAATCGAATATGTGTGCAAGAACTCTTGCAAAGATTGACAGAAGAGGAAAGAAAATTAATTTTGTTGCGTTATTTTCAATGTAAAACCCAATCGCAAGTGGCATCTATTTTGGGAATGAGTCAGGTGCAGGTAAGCCGAAAAGAAAAGAAAATTTTATTGCGGATGTTGGAAGAATATGAAATGCATAAAAAATGAAAAAGAAGGCAATAGTAATACAGGAAAGACAGTTTTGGGATTTTTGCATAAACCCAAAGAGTAGGAAATGGAGGTGTGAACCATGCGAGCACAAATTGGGTTAGCCATGTTGGTTACCATTGCTGTAGTTACTGGTATTATTTTGTTTTTTGAGTATCATGAAACCAAGGCTACAGAACATGTAGAAAAAGCATTTGTCCATCAAATGCAAAGTAAAAAAAATCCTTTGTCTGTGGGGTGAGTTTGTGGGGGAAATACTATATTTAAAAATAGAACAGCAGGTATTGGTGAAAAAACAATGTGTGAAATTACAAGACATTGCATCTGTTCATTGTACAAACAAAGGAATCGAACAAAAACTAAAAGATTCTATATTTTTGCAAATAGAAGATATACAAGAAAAAAAATATGTATATTCGATTTTGTATGTGATTAGCTGGATTCATCAACAATATCCAACCTTACAAATAGAAAATATGGGAGAAACAGATTTTATCCTATCCTATATGCCAAAGCAGAATAAAAAAATGTGGATACAATATGGGAAAATCGCCTTGGTTAGTGGAATTTTAGCTGTAGGCTCCGCCTTTTCTATTATGACATTTAATGAAGATGTCAGTGTAAAAGCTGTATTTTCACAGATGGAGGAGTGGGTATTGGGACAAGGCGTAAAGGGATTTGGCGTATTGGAAATGGGATATGCCTTTGGTCTTCCCATAGGAATCTGTGTGTTTTTCAACCATTTTTCTAAAAGAGCCGCAAGACAAGACCCCACCCCATTACAAGTGGAAATGCGTATTTATGAAAATGAGGTAAACACAGCTATGATTGAAAATGCGTCTAGAAAGGGAAAACAAATTGATGTGGGGTAAGTATTTCCTGTTATGGCTGATGGGAGGGGCTTGTGGTCTTGCAGTGGCAGGCGGTATTTTTTCCTTTGTAATCATGGTAGGTGTAATTCCGAGATTGCAAGGGAGAACCAGGACGGCATATGCCCATAAACTATATGAATATACAGTCATAGCTGGAGCGATTATAGGGAATTTGATTTATTTGTATGTGCATACTTTGCCAATCGGGTATTTGGGCCTGTTTTTATTTGGAATATTTACAGGTATGTATGTGGGGTGCATGGCAATGTCCTTGGCAGAAGTATTAAATATATTGCCCATTATGTCTAGAAGAATACATTTAAAAAAAGGAATTGCGCTATTGGTAGCTTCTATGGCAATTGGAAAAGCCATTGGTGCCTGGTTGCAAATGGTTTGTCCATGTTTGGAAATATAACTTGCTGTGTCAGCAAGGAGAAAAAGAAAGGGGGATACCATGAAGGAAACGGTTACGGTTGCAATGATAAAAAAAGAACAAGACAGTAAGAAAAAACAAAAATTATATCAGACATATGTGGAACAAATGACACCTACCCATAGTTGCATAAAAAATATATTTCATGCGTTTTTGGTAGGGGGTCTGATTTGTACACTGGGACAAGTCTTTGAAAATATATTTCTGCATTATGGCGTTAACCAAGAAAATGCCAAATTGTATATGACCATTAGTTTGGTTTTGCTTAGTGTCATTTTGACAGGATTGAATTGGTATCCGAGAATAGCAAAATATGGTGGTGCAGGGACTTTGGTTCCCATTACGGGTTTTGCCAATTCGGTAGCGGCAGCAGCCTTGGATTACAAGGTGCAGGGACAAGTCTTTGGAATTGGTTGCTTTATTTTTTCAATCGCAGGTCCGGTTATTTTATATGGCATAATGAGCAGTTGGTTCTTTGGGCTTTTGTATTGGTTGATCAAATAAAGTGACGATAACACATGTAAAGTATTTTTGTAACAGTTCAGCTGAGCAGAAATATAAAGCAAAGAGCCTGTGACTGCATGCAGACCAAAAGCAAGATGTATTTATATTTCAATTTGGCAGATGCCAATCCTGCATAAAGTGACCAGCCATGCTTTTATTCGTTTTCCTTTGTTGATCTGGCACTTTATGCATGACGTAGCTGAACTGTTACTGATTTTTACAATCTTTCTTAGAAAAAAAACTAGAAAGAAAGGAAGAAATATGTAATAATAGTATATATAAAACCATAAAAATCCAGAATGAGATTACATCGCAGGGGGAAGGAGAAAATTGCTATGGAAACAAATGCAGTAGTGGCTATGTGCCCAAAATGTTCAAAGGTAGACATATTTGCTTCGGTGAGAGGAAACAAAAGAAAAGTGAAGGAGCAGAAGTACGAAATACATACCTGTAGTATCTGTGGGGAACGTTATTTGGCACATACATTGGGATATTATAGTATTCTTCGTTATCATGGAGACGATTTTTTGGAAAGAAAGGAATCCATTTTAGAAATCACACCAAAACATTGTGAGAATTTTATTCGTCAGGTAAATGAGTGTGAAAGAGAAGAAGAATTAGAAAGTATTATTCGTGGTATGCATGGAGAAATACAGCCTTTATCGAATGAGGCGTATCATAAACAATTGGACCAATCTATTTTTATAACAGATGATTTGTCGCTTGAAAAGTAAAGGGACATGACTGCTTTGCGGTCACAACAAGGTATGAAAATACGATAAAAAGTGTATCTTGATTGCAAGATTACCATACTACATAGAGTAAAGTGGTGAGGCGGAAGATGAGGAAGACAGAAGATGATGAGCAATATGAAAAAACAATGATGAGAAGAGAGCGCATCATTGAAATTTTAAAAGAAAAAGGTTGCAGAATAACCAAACAGCGATTGGTTTTATTGGATATTATATTGCAAGAGGAATGTTCATGTTGTAAAGAAATTTTTTACGAGGCATCCAAAAAAGATAAAAAGATTGGAAAATCCACAGTATATCGTATGGTTGGATTGTTGGAAGAAATTGGCGCAATCAATCGGAAGAATATGTATAAGATTTATGGAAATGTGGATGAAAAAAAAGGAAAAGTATGTCGGATTATTTTTGATGATCGCAGCAAACGAACATTTACGCAGGAAGAATGGAGAAAAATCTTGTTGGAAGGACTACGGGCATGCGGATATATCGAAAAGCAAGATATTGTTTCCGTAGATCTCATATCTGAATAACAGCAATCTGTTGCCAATACTTTAAAGGAAAGGAATGTGATTGTTTCGTAGTCACTATGAAATATGCCAGAGGTGAAGAAGGATGACAAAGGATAAAGTATTATTATTGTTAAAGGAAGCGAAGACCTATCTTTCAGGAGAAGCAATGAGTAAGGAAATAGGTGTAAGTCGAGCTGCCATACATACTGCAGTGAATAAGTTGAGAAATGATGGATATGAAATTGCATCAGTAACCAGAAAAGGATATTTATTACAAAAATCAGCAGATCAATTATCCTTTGGAGAAATTGCTTCTTATTTGCCTAAGAGTCGGGCGGAAAAACTGGTATATTTCAATCAGGTAGATTCCACAAATACAAAGTTAAAGACCCTTGCAACAGAAGGTGCCAAAGAGCAAACGACAGTTGTTGCAAATGTACAGACTGCAGGAAAGGGAAGATTGGGAAGAAGGTTTGAATCCCCGGAAAATACAGGGGTATATTTATCTTATTTATTGAGACCCAATTGTGAAGTTGCAAAATTACCGGAAATTACAGCCTGGTCTGCCGTTGCAGTAGCAAGAGCCATAGAAAAAGTGGCGAATACCAAGGTGGACATAAAATGGGTAAATGATATTTTAATGCATGGGAAAAAAGTTTGCGGTATTTTAACAGAGATGGCTATGGAGGGAGAAACCGGACATATCCAATATGTTATTGTGGGAATCGGGGTAAATGTGCATGCCACAGAATTCCCGGAGGAATTGAAAAGGAAAGCCTCCAGTGTGGAAGAAGAGTGTGGTTCCTGCATCAAACGTGCACAACTGGTGGCTGCAATTATACAGGAAATGGATCTCTTATATCAAAAATGGCCAGAAGAGAAGCAGGAATATTTACAGGCTTATGGAGAAAAATGTGTCAATTTACACAAAGAAGTTTTGGTGATACGAAAAAATGAAGAAAAAAAAGGAAAAGTAACGGCATTAACAGAAAATTTTCAATTGCAGGTACGTTATGAAGATGGCACAGAAGAAATTGTGTCCAGTGGAGAAGTATCTGTCAGAGGATTACATGGTTATATTTAGTGCTAGTAACAGGGCTGTTGCATTAAGAAGGTAACACACGATATGTATAGCGTTTGTCAAGGATGAAATATATATGGTGATGTTGTTCTTAGTGCGATAGCCCTGTTATTGTTTACTTTTCCTTTGATATATGAAAAGGATTGCTTTGCAAGCAAAACTCTTTGTTCTTTTTATAATTTTAGTCCCTGTATACTTCTGATCGGACTACTTGATTATATGGTGTGATATGCGCAGGTGGGGATGTTTTTTAGTGGGAAAGTTTATAGTGGTGATCTGTTGACAATACTTTTAATGGAATGATGAATAAAAGGCTCCCAATCGTACAAACTAAGATATAAATCGTAGTTTAAGGTTCTCTCGAAATGCTTGTATCAAAAGACTCCAAGAGAACACTTTATAAGAAGGGAGCGTGAAGGAGATGGTGCAGAGTCAGTGCTGTATCAAATTGGGACGGCAAAGCATCCAGTTTCAAAATCCCCCGCAAATTGACAGTTGGGGAAGTATAGTAGGAAAAAAAGAAGGAGAAGGTCCCTTAGGCGCATATTTTGATGCAGTAGAAATGGATCCTTATCTGGGTGGAAAAAACTGGGAAGAAGCGGAGGCAAATCTACAAAAAAGAGCAGTAGAGCAGGCTTTGAAACGTGGCAAAATAAAAGCAGATCAAATTTCTTATTTGGTAGCGGGGGATTTACAGTCGCAGTTGACGGGGAGTACATTTGGAATTGCAGCTTTTCAGATTCCTATGTTTGGGGTATATGGAGCCTGTTCCACCATGGGTGAAAGTATGGCCATTGCTTCCATTTTGGTTGCCAGTGGTTGTGGAGAAAAAGTGCTGGCTGTAACCTCTAGTCATACAGAAGTGGCCGAGCGACAGTTCCGATTTCCTTTGTCTTACGGAAACCAAAAACCATTGTCAGCAACTTGGACAGTAACAGGCAGTGGTGCAGTTTTATTAGCTGAACATAATCCGGCAGAAGCCAGTAAGGTACGTGTGACTGGCATTACTGTTGGAAAGATTGTGGACTATGGCATGAAAGATTCCATGAACATGGGGGCATGCATGGCACCGGCAGCTTATGATGTGATTAAGGCACATTTTCGGGATTTTAAAGCCGACCTTTCCAGTTATGATTGTGTTTTGACAGGTGACTTAGGGTATATAGGAAAACGGATTTTACTGGAATTATTGCGGGAAGATGGCATTGATTTAGAAAAAAAGCATCAGGATTGTGGAATCTTAATGTATCATTCACGAGAGCAGGATGTACATGCCGGCGGTAGTGGTTGTGGCTGCGCTGCTTCTATTTTGGCAAGTTATGTGATGCAGCAATTTTCACAAAAGAAATGGAAAAAAATTTTGTTTGTTCCAACAGGAGCCTTGTTGTCTAAGATTAGTTTTAATGAAGGAAATACCATTCCGGGTATTGCGCATGCAATTTTATTAGAACGGGAGGAAGAAAGATGGATTATGTAATTTCTTTTTTGGTAGGTGGAGCTATTTGTGGTTTGGTGCAAATCTTGCTGGATCAAACAAAATTGTTACCTGGGAGAGTGATGGTGTTATTGGTCTGTTTAGGAGTGTTTTTGAGTTTTATAGGCATTTATGAGCCATTTACGAAGTGGGGAAAAGCAGGTGCCTGCGTTCCTTTAATTGGATTTGGGAACACTTTGTTTCAAGGAATCAAAGATGCCATTGATAAAGAAGGATGGATTGGAATTTTTAAGGGGGGATTTACTTCTTGCGCAGTTGGGGTTAGTGCTGCATTGGTGTTTGCGTATGTGGGCTCGTTTATTTTTAAACCCAAGGCAAAAGTATAAGAAAAAATTTGATTTATGCTAGAGATATACATGGGTTTGTGGTATAATAGTATAGATTTTTTGAAAGAAGTAACAGTTTGGCCGAGGCTCAACTGTTACTGTTCGCAGCAAGCTATGGCATGAAAATTGTTACGAGCTTGGCAAAATATATGTATCCATAGTCTCAGCACAGTAAAGTATATAGGGCTATCTGAACTGTTACGGAAAGAGATATATGGAGATTTTGCTCAAAGATGAAAAGGGGACAAAAGAGGGAAAAGAGGTGAGGACAAAAGTGCATAATATAAAAAAATATGTCTGTATCGCATTGTTGTTTGGCGTGCTGGCATATGAGAACAGACATTTACGCGCAGATGCTTTTGCTTTGGCTGCACAAGTCCAGTTAAATGGTACGGATACAGAGAATGGAACGGTAGTTCCTGTGGTTAGCGATTCATTACAACAAGATCAGGTGGCGTATTCTATCATAGTTGATAAAACCACACGTACAGCAGTGGTGCCTGTAAGTATCTCCCAGTCGGGATGGCTACAGTTGCGCTTGTATAATCAAACGCAGGTAGCCACAGGAAGTGGTATAAATGGTGTGCAAGTGGGGATTTCCTTGGATGAACAAGGACAGCAGTCTTTACAGGAATATCAGAACACAGCCCTGTCCGGTGAAGGTGCACAGTTGTTTTGTTATAGTACGCCAGTAACAGCCCAGCAAGTATTGTATTTGCAAATTCGGATTGGAGAGGAAATCCAAACCGATGGGGATGCATTTGTACTGCAGCTATTTGCCGATGAGGTGAGCGGAGAAAATCGACAACTCAAAGAAGAAAACACGCTGATTAGCAGCTATCAAAATACAGATAAGATTTTATATTATTTTGATGCAGCAAAAGATGGTGCCTTGCTTGTGTCGCCTACATATATAGAGGGATGTACCGGTGAACTGGAAATGTGTTTGTATAATGTCAAAGGGAAAAAATTGGGAAAAACCTATGCTACACCTATCGATAAAAATACAAAAGTTTTTTATGCAGTCAAGAAGGGAAGCTATTTGCTTGCAGTAAAAAATGTACAAGGTTTATACCAGTTACAGTATCATTTGTTAGGTGTGGATGATAAGAGTGGAAAGACGCAAAAGCATGCCAAGAAGATTGCAATTGGCGCAACCGGTATTCGAGGGGTTATTCCGGTAACCGATAGTAAAAAGAAGTATGATTGGTATCGTTTTTATCTGCCAAAAGCACAGAAAGTAAAATTTTCTATCAGTGGCTCAACTTCCCCAAAAACAAAAATACAAATGGAAATCATTCCGCCCAATAGGGATCATAAAGGAAAGCGTGTCGTGTTTCATAAAGATCCAGTGTTTTCTATATCAGGTATCAATGTTAAGAAGACTGCCAAAGCAAAGTCTGTCTGGCCTGCAGGAACCTGGTATGTAAAAATCAATAAGACATCTCAATCTGGCTCGGGGATTTATGCACTAAAGATTATAAAATAGCAAGGAGGATGACAGGTATGTTGCGGGTGTTCAAAACCTTAGATGGAAGATTGACAAATATCAATCAAATAGAAGAAGATGCCTGGATTTGTTTGACAGATCCTACATTGGAAGAAATTCTTGAAGTAGCAAATATTTGTAAAATTGATGCAGATGACCTGAGAGCATCTCTGGACGAAGAAGAAGCATCCCGTATTGAAATTACAGATGATTATGCTTTGATTTTGGTAGACGTTCCTTCCAAAGAAATTCGAAATGGAAATAAGGCATATACGACGATTCCCTTGGCCATTATCCTAATGGACAAAATGATCTTAACAGTATGTTTGGAGGATACATTGGTTTTAAAACCATTTATTAATGAAAAAGTCAGAGATTTTCATACCTTCAAAAAAACAAGGTTTGTGTATCAGATTTTGTATAGTAATACTTCTGCATACTTGCATTATCTTCGAAGAATAGATAAAAAGAGAGAAGATATGGAATCAAGATTGAGTCAGGGTATGAGTAAGAGTGATTTGATTGAGTTACACGAGTTGGAGTCAGATTTGGTCTATTTTGCAACCTCTTTGCGAGTGAATGGTGTGGTGCTGGACAAATTAACTAGATATACACGAATCAAGCAATATCCGGAGGATACAGAGCTTCTGAATGATGTTATCATTGAAAATAAACAGGCCATAGAGATGGCGAATATTTATCGGGAAATTTTAAATGGTACTAGAGAATTATTTTCGTCTATGATTGATAATTCCCTAAATAGTGTGATGAAGGTTTTGACATCCATTACCATTATCATGTCTATACCCAACATCGTTTCTGGTTTGTGGGGAATGAATGTAGAGAAAAGTTTGCCTTTTACGTCAAGTTCTTATGGTTTTGGCATCATTTGCTCTATTATTTTAGCCGTATGTGTGGGAGCCGTATTTTTATTGAAAAAGAAAGATTTATTTTAATATAACATACTTATGCCAAATGGGATTGCAGGAATGATTTTGCTTTGCCAAGGAGGGAAACAGACATGATTGCTTGGCAGTCATTACAATATAGGAAAGTGAATAAACATTATAACAAGTATACATGAGGAGGAGAAAGATATGACAGAACAATTATTAATACAATTAGCAGCACAAGGAAATCGTATCCAGGAAATGGTGGATCGTTTTGCGGGAAATGAGGCAATTTGTGTAAAATTAGTGAAAAAATTTCCAGCGGATCAAAATTATGCAGCTTATAAAACGCAGATTGCACAGGCTGATTTAAAGGCAGCAGAACAAAGTGTACATACATTAAAAGGTGTATCTAGTAACTTGGGATTGACAAATATCTCTGATTTGACACAAAAAATTGTAGATGAAATTCGTGGAGAACAGGATATGGAGAAGCTACAAGGCTGGACAGCTGAGTTGGAAGTTGTATACGAAAAAGCAGTAGCAGTGATTCAACAATTTATGGACTAAGGTGATTACGAGACTTGAATGTATATGGTCTGCACAGTTTTGTGCAGACCTGGTGCATTTTTAACAAAAAATAGAATGTGGTTGGCGTAGGTTTGCCCATGGATTGACTGAAAAAATTGAGAACAAAATGGTAAAAGAAAGGTGATATACATGTTTAGAGAAATCTCAAAATTAGTCATTTATCGTAACTTGGAGAAAGAAAGCATTTTATTTCGCATGGCAGATATATGCGAAGAATTTGTGAGTGGAAATTATGTAAAAGAATCATTGAACACAAAGATTTACATTGAAATTCATAAACTTCTGGATGTAGCCACTGCTTATGGCTTTGATGAGAATCTATGGCACAATTACCTGGCTTTTATATTGGCAACCAACGAAAATCCATTTAGTATTACTTGCGAAAAAGTTGGCGCAACAGATGGAACTGTCAATCAGTTTGCAAAAGGTGATTTTAAAATTTTTAAAGCATTATTTGATTATGATTTTTCTGAAATGGAAAAAGAATTGGGCATCAACTGTTTCTCCGTTATTTTGAATTATCATTCCGTAGAAAAGACAGAGAGAAGATACAATAAAAATGTCAGTGAAAAAGTAAGAGCTTTGAGCAAAGAGATCGCCCAGGCAAAAGATGCAGATGAAATTTTTGAAATTGTAACTACTTTCTACCAAAAATACGGAGTGGGAAAATTTGGACTGAATAAGGCATTTCGTGTAGGAGAGAAAAATCAGCAGGTAGAGCTTATTCCAATCACCAATACAGAAGTAGTTACTTTAGATGATTTGGTGGGCTATGAAATTCAAAAGGAAAAATTGATTGCCAATACACAAGCCTTTGTGGAAGGAAGAAAAGCCAACAATTGTTTATTATTTGGAGATAGTGGTACAGGTAAATCCACAAGTATCAAAGCGATTTTAAATACCTATTATGATCAGGGATTGCGCATGATAGAGATATACAAACACCAGTTTAAAGACTTATCCACTGTCATTGCCCAAATCAAAAATAGAAACTATCGTTTTATCATATACATGGACGATTTATCTTTTGAAGAATTTGAAATTGAGTATAAATACTTAAAGGCTGTAATCGAAGGTGGTTTGGAGACAAAACCTGATAATGTATTGATTTATGCCACCTCCAATCGTAGACATCTCATTAGAGAAACCTGGTCAGATAAATCAGATCGTAGCCAGGATGAATTACATCGTTCAGACACAGTACAAGAAAAATTGTCATTGGTAAATCGTTTTGGTGTTACTATAAATTATTCAAAACCATCTCAAAAAGAATATTTTGAGATCGTTTGTCAATTGGCAAAAAGATATGACAATATTACCTTATCAGATGAAGAGTTATGCCAAGAGGCAAATAAATGGGAATTGAGTCATGGCGGTATCTCCGGAAGAACGGCGCAACAATTTATCAACTATTTAGCAGGAAAGAAAGCATAGAAATCATGGAAGGAATTTGTTATGTTGTGGGTGCGGGGACTTGTTATGCGGCTGATTTGCCCCTTACCTCAAAAGACCTGTTAATTGCAGTAGATGGTGGATATGATTGGTTGCAAAAACACAATTTATCACCGGACTTATTGGTAGGAGATTTCGATTCTATAGTGTCCACGGCAGAGAATATGCAAAAAGACCAGATTGTAAAATTGCCTACCCATAAGGAGCAAACAGATATGTTAGTGGCCTTACAGGAAGGAAAAAAGAAGGGATATCGCACTTTTTATATTTATGGTGGGACCGGTGGTAATCGCATATCACATACCATAGCCAACCTACAGTTATTGATCAATGATTCGGATTTACAATGCTTTTTGTTTGATTGCAAAGAGGTTATGTTTGTCTTGCAGAATTCTCAGGTGTTTTTTTCAGATGCTTGTAAAGGCTATTTGTCCGTGTTTTCCTTATCCAATCAAAGTATTGGTGTAACAGAGCTTGGCTTGGCTTATGAAGTGGAGAATGTGACCTTTGATTCTAACTATCCCTTGGGGGTTAGCAACGCATTTATAGGGAAAAAAAGTCAGGTTAAAGTAGAAAAAGGAACCTTATTGTTGGTGATGCAACAGGAAAATCTGCCGTACTTGGAATGGAAAGAGAATTGAGTGCGCATATGGATAGGTTGCCAAGTTGATTAGTTTTTTGAGCAAACCTCATATTGAAAATATGATTGATGGAATAGAGGCATTAGTAGATTGTAAAGTTGATTGGCTTTTGAACAAACCAGCTTGTAGAAATAATCTACTGACAATACTTTTAAAAGAGGATGTCTGGCAGTTCAGTGGAATTGCTAGACATCCTCTTTATTATGTAATAGGAAATTGCGATGCAATTTCCTATTACATAATAAACGCTCCGCGAGGATGCACAGACCGCGGAGGTGGAGTTAATTGCTGCGCAATACCGCGGTCGCGCTAGAGTTTTGCTTGCAAAACTCTTTGTT
>JAFORL010000088.1 GCA_017393285.1 Lachnospiraceae bacterium | reverse complement strand
TGCTCTAAAAGATAATGGTTCTTCTGAGCTTTTTCGTTCCAACTACAAGCGTGCTCAATATCTCCCTGCCATCTTTTCTGACGGTTAAATCCCTGATTTTCTATTTTCCAACGGCTTCGACCTGCATTTACCAGTTTCATCGCATTTGTTTTTGTAATCTTTATACTAGTTATCCATGCAAAATCTGTTTTTACTTCTTTTCCCTTTTTTATCTTTGTCTCTGAAAACTTTAACATATTTACATCATGTTTTCCGAAAATGATCCCATTTACGTATTCACTTTCTTCTGCGGTAATCTTTTCTGGAATATCCTGATATTCTCTTTCAATGGATGGGGCACTTCCTTCTTTATAACGGATAATATAGTCCCAATGATTATCTTTGCATATTTGAATTACCGGGTCACTTACATATAATCCATCCGCTACAATACAGATTGGCAGTCGAGGAAACTTCTTTTTCAATTTTTCCGCAAGTCTTTTGAATGCTTTACTTTCGCAATCCTGCTTAATCTCTTCTTCACTCAGCTTTTTTGTGCTGTATTTTTCTGCATTTTCTATGGTTTCTGTAGCCATGCTGCATACAAGATCATTTCCAAAATATATTTTTGCTTCCAAAACACTTCGATGATACTTCGTAAACTCGTTCTCTTTCCCTTTGTTATAGCATCTGCTTAAGTAGTTATCATTTTTCTTTATATATCCTTCATCCAACTCAGAACCATCTACAATAACAAGCCATCTTTTCAGGACTTTCGCATCATCAAAAGTCTTTCTTCGGATCATTTGGTACACAATATCTGCCTGAATATTTTCTAGCTCTGTTGGGTCTAATCTTTCTAGAAATTCATTTTCAGTAACACCATGAGGCAAGTATTCTTTAGACGTGCTACCCATAAAATAGTATAGATTATTTACCAAATTTTTGTCATTAAATGCTCTTGTCATCTCCTGCATACTGGAAATGCCTGCAATTCCTTTGTAATAGACAGTTCCAAGCATCACTCTGGTGCTGTACTCAATATAACTTGTGTTTCTCGGATCTGTTACCTGTTCAAATTTTTTGAATAATTCAGGATAAAACTTTTTCTGAATCTTATTGCACTCTACAACTGGATTCTTTTCCATCTTTTTTGCGATTCTATCTCGTTCTCTACTCATACGAACTCCTTTGCGACAAAGTTTTTTCTTTTATTGTACTCTATCTGTTTCAAGTCCGCAGTAAATAAGTGAATTTTGTGCGAAAAATTTTTACCTTTCAATACTGTAAAAAAATATTAAAAAAACGAAAAAGGAAAAAGTAAATGCTACTTCTTTTAAAGCAGGTGGAATGCAGTTGTACGTTTATATATGCAAGTGGAATGCAGCCTTTCGCACATTTACATGATATGTTAAACGCCTATCCATGTTATGACAAGGTAGAGAGGCGTGGTTCCGATGTTTCCGTTTTTAGGAATTGTTCTGTTATAAAATCTTAAGATATGAAACTATTGAAAATTAAGGAGAAACAAGGTATCATGTTCCTTGGAGCAATCCATAACATATATAGGAGGAAGAATCGAAATGAGAAAAACAGCAAAGAGAGTAATTGCCGGAGTATTAGCGGGTATTATGTTATTACAAAGCCCTAATGTATCTTTGGCAGATAGTGAAAAAATTGTAACATTGGGAGCAGATTTAACACAACAACAAAGAGCAGATATGCTTGCGTACTTTGGAGTGACAGAAAATGATGTAACCATCATTGAGGTAAACAATCAGGAGGAAAGACAATATTTACAAGGTATTGCAACGGAGGCAGAAATCGGAAGACATACTTACAGTTGTGCATATTTGATGCCAACCAATACCAAGAAAATCAATGTCAGAACTGCACATTTGACATGGGTATCTACCAGTATGATTGCAAATACCTTGGTAACAGCTGGTATTGATAGTGTAGATGTGGTAGCGGCTGCACCAAAGGATGTATCTGGAACTGGCGCTTTGACAGGTATCATTAAGGCATATGAAAAGGTTACCAATGAGAGCTTAGATGCAGAAAAGACAGATTTGGCTATGCAGGAATTATATCAAACAGCAGAGTTAGGTGATTCAATTGGTCAGGAAGAAGCTGCTGCAGTGATGAATGAAGTGAAGACACAAGTCTTAAAAGATGATGTAAAAAGCGAACAAGAAGTGCAGGATATTGTACAGGATGTATCCGATTACTATAATGTAGATTTGACAGATGAACAAAAAGAAAATGTAACCAAATTGATGACAGAAATTGGACAGCAGGACTATGACTATAGTGCCATTAAAGGTACCATGAATGACTTGCAGAATAAATTGGTTGACAATATGGATGATGTAAAGGAAAGCTTTATTCAGAATGCGGAGGAAAGTAAGAAAGGTTTCCTTGCAGCAGTAGGTGCATTTTTTGCAGGTTTGTTACATGCCATTACACATTTCTTTGCAGGTTTATTTGGTGGACATAAGCAGGCAGATGATGCAGATGAGGGAATCACTTATGAAGAATATTCACAGGATGATGATAGTATTTTAAATAATGTAGATGATAGTGCATTAGGTATTGAAGCTACAGAAGCACCAGCCAGTGAATCTACAACACAAGATACCAGTGCAGAAAGTACAACTACACAAGAAAGTACAACTACACAAGAAAGTACCACTACCCAGACAGAAAGTAATGTAGGAGATACTACGACACAGGAAGGAAGTTTCCAAGCAGAAGACGGACAAGCGCAAAGTATACAAACAGAAGGCGAAACGACAGCACAGTAAAGAAGCATGTCTGGTTTCAGCCTACACAGGCATACCAGTCAGGTAAAGCAAGTAGATTTGTTTCTTTACAAGCGAGCTTGTATGAAACAGTTCTACTGATCAAACTTTCAAAATAAAAAAGAACCATCGCAATAAGAAAAGTGTCTTATTCTTATTGTGATGGTTCTTTTTTTATGTAATAGGAAATTGCGATGCAATTTCCTATTACATAAAAAACGCTCCGCGAGGATGCGCAGACCGCGGAGATGAAGTTAATTGCTGCGCAATACCGCGGTCGCGCTAGAGTTCTGCAAGCAAAACTCTTTGTTCCGCTATAGGAAAGTTTGTTCTATAATAGAAAATTACATTACAATTTTCATATCTCCATCTTTCAGTAATTTTACTTTACGAAGCACTTCTGCTACACCCAGTGAAATCACGCCTGGAAGGACAAAACATAGCAAACTTACTACAATTAAGGCTTCTGTTGAGCCCATGGATTTTTGCATATCTTCGTAGGCTTTGATACAGCCTAGCAAACCTGTGGTACCATATGCAGCGCCTTTTACTGTATTGGTTAGTTTGAATACAGCGGCAGATACACCGCCCAAAATACCGCTGGAAATAAGGGCTGGAAGTAGGATATAAGGGCGTTTGATGGTATTTGCCAATTGTAATTTGGAAGTACCAATACCCTGCAAAACAAGTCCGCAGATTTTATTGTCACGATAACTTGCCACAGCAAAGCCAATCATACTACAGCAACAGCCAATGGTGGCTGCACCGGCAGAAATATCTCCTAACATGGCAAGATGAATGATGGTCAGTGTACTAACCGGTAACATGGTAAAGATACACATAAGACATGCAATCAAAATGCCCATTGCAATTTCATTTTGGGTAATGGACCATAATAGAGAACGGGAAAGTGTTCTGGTGATGGTATCAGAAGCTGGTGCAAAAAACAGACCACATATGCCACCGATGGTGGTACAGACGACTGGAGTCAACAACAAATCCAATTCCGTCTTTCCGGCAATCAGGGTACCAATTGATAAAGTAATCAGAACTGCAATACAGGCGCCTAGAGGATCTCCTGGACCATTTAATTTCACTGCACCTTCTGCAGTAATAATCGAGCTTTCGAAAATAGAATCTGCATGTGCGCCAATCATACCGGCTAATGCAGCAGACAGGGTAACCATAGGTGGCATAGATACTTTACTGGCTATACCCATAGCAATGCCTGCACCGGTCAAGGTGATGGCAATGCCGCCCACAGTAATAAACAAATCTCCAATATCTTTGGAAATAATAGTTCCAATTTGTTGTAATATGGTGCCTAGGGAAAAGGTAAAAAATATACCTATTGCCATTCCGTTAAAACCGTCAACAAATATCATTGATAATATTTTTTTCATGATTAGAAAACCTCCGCCTTTGTGATTGAAACTTGTTAAGTAATCTGTCAATCTTGACTTGAAAAATATAATAGAATTGTGTATGATTATGACACACAACACGTAATCAACCAGTTGTGTGTAATCTATTTTTATGTAATAGGAAATTGCGATGCAATTTCCTATTACATAAAAACGCTCCGCGAGGATGCGCAGACCGCGGAGATGGAGTTAATTGCTGCGCAATACCGCGGTCGCGCTAGAGTTTTGCAAGCAAAACTCTTTGTTCTGTAGTAGAAGATTGCCATGCAATCATTGTTGGTTACTGTTTGTGATTTGATTGGTAACAGCCAAAAATGCATGCAAAATTTTTGTGTTATTTGTGGATTATTTACATGCAAATACACATACGGTATTAGAATACCATATTTTTTACATGGAATCAAGATAATGGTAGGCAGTTCCATAGATGGCGAATAAGAGATGAGCCATTGCCTGCAGGGTTACTTGGCGAATGATACAATAGATTTGTGGGCTGACTGCGAAGGCAGTTTGGTTTGTTTACACTGTGCAAGCAGTTGTATTGTTATAAGTGGGAGGTGAGAGTCGATGTTTCGTTTGTGGGCAAAGATGTTTCATGAAAATAGACTAATTAAGGATATGGAAGTACAAAATGGGGATTCCCAGTTGAATCGCACCAGAAAGGTATATAAAGCCATAGAAGAAATTTGTGTAGCCTTTGATTTGGCACAACCCATTTGGTTGCAACAAACCATTTCTGATTTTCAACAACATGATAAATGTAGATTTACAAAGGACAATTTTATGGAAGAAATTGATTTTGATTATTTGGAAATAGAAATGTTGGAGGAAGATGATAGCTTTTTCTAATCATAAATAAGGGCTGTCGAAGGAAGAAAAACATCACAAAATATCGTGCAGGATTTACCAATGCGATACGATATGATGTGTCTTGTTTTTCATGCGACAGCCCTTTTTTTGTTTTATAGGAAATTGCGATGCAATTTCCTATAACAAAAAAACGCTCCGCGAGGATGCGCAGACCGCGGAGATGGAGTTAATTGCTGCGCAATACCGCGGTCGCGCTAGAGTTTTGCAAGCAAAACTTTTTGTTCTGTAATAGGAAAATGCGATGCAATTTCCTATTACAAAAAAACGCTCCGCGAGGATGCGCAGACCGCGGAGATGAAGTTAATTGCTGCGCAATACCGCGGTCGCGCTAGAGTTTTGCAAGCAAAACTCTTTGTGTGCTAGATTATTTATTTTTGTCCGTACTCTTTTAAAATCTTATTGATGCGTTCAGCAGGATTCAATAAGCTGCTGATGGATTCATCATGATTCAAGGTATCAATAATCAATGCAATATATTTGCTCATATCTACATTGATGTAATATTCTTTAGAAAGTAATTCTTCTGTCTGGTATACCAAGTTTGTAGTCAACATACGATAGAATAAACCTTCTTCATATGCCTTATCAAAACGCTCTAAACCGTTTGTAAATAAACCGAAGGTAGATACAATAAAGATACGGTTTGCATTTCTCTTCTTTAACTGTCTTGCTACATCAATCATACTGTCACCAGATGAAATCATGTCGTCTACAATAATGGCATCTTTTCCGGCTAAGTCTGGACCTAAGAAATCATGTGCAACAATAGGATTTCTTCCGTCTACAATCTTTGTGTAGTCACGTCTCTTGTAGAACATACCCATATCCACACCAAGAACGGTAGCCAAATAAATAGCACGTCCTGTAGCACCTTCATCCGGGCTGATTACCATCAAGTGTTCTGGATCACATTTGATATCATCTACATTTTGCAACAAGGCTTTTAAGAATTGATAGTTTGGTAAAATTGTTTCAAAACCATTTAGAGGAATGGCATTTTGTACTCTAGGGTCATGGGCATCAAATGTGATGATGTTATCTACACCCATGTTAATCAATTCTTGTAATGCCAATGCACAGTCAAGAGATTCTCTGGAAGAACGTTTGTGTTGTCTGCTTTCGTATAAGAATGGCATGATGACAGTAATACGTCTTGCTTTTCCACTAACCGCTGCAATTACACGCTTTAAATCAGCATAGTGATCATCAGGAGACATGTGATTTTCATGACCACATACAGTGTATGTTAAACTATAATTACATACATCTACTAATAAGAATAAATCTTTTCCACGAACCGATTCCTTGATTACACATTTTGCTTCACCGGAACCAAAACGTGGAGTGCTTACATCAAGTATATAAGAATCCTGCTTATATCCACGATACGCAAGTGTGCCACTATTTTCATCCTGACGTTTGTTGCGCCAATCTACTAAATATTGGTCTACTTTTGCACCTAGTGTCTGACAACTTTTTAATGTGACTAAACCTAATGAACCAACTGGAATAGTGTTAAAAATTTTCTGATCTTGTGACATGAAAAATCCTCCATTTATAAATGATGTTAACAAGCTACAGAAACATGATTGTGGGTTTCTGCAGGTGTGGGATGCATCTTTGCAATATGTCCACACAAGTTAATAGTTACGCAATTGTTACGAAGATGTAAGAGGGTAATGGTTCTGCTTACAATAGACAAAACTTTTACCGTTACATAAAGAAATATATATTGTGGTGCCTGTATCACAGGCAAATCTGTATCTTTTTCTGATAGCAGCAAATAAAGACAGAATCCTATTTCTTTATAACATTTATCCCCTAATTCGTCAAGGGAAAATTCGTGTGTATCAAGTGCCAAACCAAAAATAAAATACCTAGCTAGTGGCTGGACACTTTATTCATGCTTGGTGTTCACAATATATAAATTTCTATTGCCTGCACACCAAGCAGTCATATCATAAGGCAATGAAATATTTCTAATTATTTAGCCTGCAAGCAGACATATCATCATGCAGTAAAAAGTTCTGCTGGGCTGAAGGGTTATTGCAACTGTTTCTTGAAACGGATATCATTTCCGAATAGGTTGCACATAATGTAATTGCCTACCAATCTGGAAAAAATACGGTCCCCGTATAGGGCTTTAAGCTGTTCCAAATTCAGATTGGTAGAAATCAAGGTGGAGCGTTGGTTTAGCATGCGCTCATTGATGCAGTTATAGAGTTGGGAATTGGTAAAGGTATTGGTCAATTCTGTGCCTAAATCATCTATAATCAGCAGATCACAGTCTAAAATGCCCTGAAATTGTTCTTCGGCATTGTCTTCTCCTTTTTTGGCGAAGGTATGCTTTTCAAAAATAGAAAACAATTCAAATGCCGTCAGGTAAATGACGGTATGGAAAGTGTCCAACAATTCCTTTGCCACGCAGTTGCTTAAGAAAGTCTTGCCGGAACCGGATTCTCCGTATATTAAAATATTTTCAAAGTTGGAATCAAAATTTTGTATAAAGGCATGACAGGTATTGACAATCTCCTTTACGTTGTCGTAGGCAGACATTCCTGTGGTTGCATGGATAAATGTCTTGTCGTAGTAATCATAGGAGAAGGTGGAAAAATTTTCTTTCTCCAAAGCAATCTGGATGTTGGACTGCTGATAAAGCATGGATACAATTGCCTGCTTCATACAGTGGCATTTGTTGTTGCTCAGCAAGACATGGTCCTCATCCTGCCATTGCGCATCTGTGATATAGCCGGTATCTTTACAATCCGGACAGGTGTAGGACATAGATAAATAATCAGCCGGATAACCATGGGAGATGAGCAATGCTTGTTTGGCTTCAATCAATTCTGCATTATTTTTCTTGAGTTGATCCAATGCGGTAGTATCTCCCATCAAAGTAGATTTGGTTGCAGCAACCGCGTTGGTTGCCAATTCCGCTTCTAGCTGTTGAATTGCAGGAATACGCGCATAAATTTCTTCTTGCCTTTGTTGCAGTTGGTAGTGGTTCTCCTGCTGGCGCTTGTCATATTCCCGCAAAATGCGGTTAAATTGGTCGTTATTCAGTGCCATGTTATCCCTCCTTATATTTGATTACGTTTATGAATTGCGTCTTCCCCTTGCCAGTAATTGTTGCTCTAAAGCTGCAAATTCCTCTTTGGAGTACTGTCTTTGTGGATATTGGTTAAAACGATTGTTGGTAACAGGGGTTGCTACCTGCTTTTTCTTGTCGTCCATTTTCTCTTTTTTCTCATTGTGGTACCTGGCGTCTTCTTTCGCTACATCGTCTAACGTATGTACATTTGCCTTGTGCCAGCGTTCTAAAATGGAATTGGCAAATGGAAAGCTTGGCCCTTTTGCTTTGATCATCGTACGATTACAAGCCTCTACAATGAGCTTTTCATCAAACCCCCATCGCTTGACCCAGACTTGTATATAGTCGGTCTCTGCAGGTGCAAGGGGACGCTGAATCCCAAAAGCCTTGGATACGGCACGATAATCCCGGTTGTAAACCTGTGAGGCTTGTGAAGCCTGGTCTGGAGTTGTGATATTTTGCTCTGCCCAATTCATAGCAACAGTAGCAATATAATTGGGCTTACGTTTTCCCTGATTGATACAATACTCATAAAGATGGTAAATCAATTCTAAAGAAAAATGTAAGTCCTGGTATATAAAGGTGGCTACCTGAATATCCTGTGGTGTCATGGGACGGGCAAAATAACCTTCTAATATCTTTAACATGCCACAATATTCCTCGTTCTGTTGAAAAGCCAATAATTCCTGGTTTGTATAGGTTTTTTGAGACATAGTCTGTAAACGCTGGCTATGGTCGTCAAAGGGAGGTTGTGCCATGGAATTTTGCATGGTAGTGGGTGAAAAGGTAGTAGCTTTCTTTTGCAGGGTCTGTGCTTCTGTGGGCTTATGAGGCGGTAGAAGTACCAAGTCGGTAATGACCTGTTCTGCATTGGTAGTCAGTTGCAGTAGGGATTGCTTTTCCCAATAGCGTAGGGCACGAATGACATCGCCTTCTGTAAAATCCAGACAGTCTGAAATGCTGGCTATGGATAAGGTAGTCGTACCACTTTGCAAGGCTCGCAAAACATACAAATATACCTTTACATAGTCGCCATTGGCAGTGGGCATATAACAATCAATAAATGTATTGGAAATGCTGGTGCTTCCCACAGCATCCTGATTATGTAATCGCATACAAATCTCCTTTCCACGTCAAAATATCTCCATATGCAATCTGTGGCTTATGGAAAATACTTTCAAAGTTTAGTCTTTCCCTATCATAGCACAGATTGGCGAAAAAGGGCAAGGGGCAGTGTTATCCACAAAATGAATTGTGGATAATGTGGATAATGTGAGTAAAAAATTTTTCTTTGGTGCACAATCATTGTTAAAAATGTCACAACCTCTTATATTATGGGGATATAAGCGGTTTTTCGCCTGTCGAAAAAAATAAAAAAAATATCCACAAGGGTTATAGGAACAAAAATGTTGATAACCCTGTGGATAATGTGGATAAATTAAAGTCCAAGTAAGGATTCGCCGATTTTTACTACATCTCCGGCACCCATAGTTATTAACAAGTCACCTTTGACACAATTTTTTAATAAAAAGTTTTCTATTTCATCAAATGTAGGGAAATAGTAGGCTTCCGTCCCCAATTCTTTGATTTTTTCCATAATATCTGCCGAAGAAATATCACCCGGATCTACTTCTCTGGCTGCGTAAATATCAGCAAGTACTACTTTATCTGCTTTGGAAAGTGCTTTTGCAAAATCATCTAAAAATGCTTTGGTACGTGTATAAGTATGTGGTTGGAATACACACCAGGTATTTTTGTGTGGATATTTTTTTGCAGCCTCTAAGGTAGCTGTAATTTCAGTAGGGTGATGAGCATAATCATCAATGATGGTAATGCCACTTAATTCTCCCTTATATTGAAAACGTCTGTCTGTACCTGTAAATGCAGCCAATCCCTCTTGGATGACAGTCATATCTAAGTGTAGGGAACGAGCAAGTGCGATGGCACTCAAGGCATTGGAAATGTTGTGTTCTCCCACAACTGCCAACTGTACATGGCCGATATTGTTGCCATTTTCAATGACATCGAACCCACCTTTGCCAAGGGAATCATAAGAAATATTGGCAGCATGATAATTGCAATTTTCATTTGCAGTACTGTAGGTAAGGATTTTTGCCTTACATTGCGCAGTGATTTCTTCGTGGTTTGTGATATCGCCATTGATGACCAATAAACCATTGTCTGGTAACAAGTTGGTAAATTGTTGGAAGGAATGACGAATGTCTGCCAAATCCTTGAAAAAGTCCATATGGTCTTCTTCGATATTCAGGATTAAGCTGATGGTAGGATGAAATTTGAGAAAACTATTGGTATATTCACAAGCCTCTGTAATAAAATTCTCAGATTTTCCCACACGCAAATTACCGTTGATGGCTTTTAAAATACCACCTACAGAAATCGTTGGGTCCAATTGTGCTGCTAAGAAAATATGAGATACCATAGAAGTGGTGGTAGTCTTTCCATGGGTACCGGAAATGGCAATGGCACGACTGTAGTTTTTCATCACTTGTCCTACCATTTCGGCACGATCTATCATAGGTATACCAGCTTCCTGGGCAGCTATAAATTCTTCGTTGGTTTTGCTGATGGCAGCAGTATATACAACCAAGTCAATATCAGATGTGATATTTTCCTTACATTGTCCGTATTTGACGGTAATACCTAATTGCTCTAAATGTGTGGTTAATGTGGTTTCTTTTTGGTCAGAACCAGACACAGTAAATCCTTCTTCGTGTAATAATTCGGCGAATCCACTCATACTAATACCGCCGATGCCCATAAAATAAATATGTGCTTTCTTTTGAAAATCGATTTGATACATCTTGTGCACTTCCTTTTTTATTAATCTGTAACCCTCTAGCGCAAAAAAAGATAACAGTTCTAATCACTTTCGTACATTGTGGTACCGCAGTCGCTTTCATTTCTGCAAAGGTCACACCCAATAGGTGTTTCTTTTTTGTGTAATAGGAAATTGCGATGCCCTTTCCTATTACACAAAAACGCTCCGCGAGGATGCGCAGACCGCGGAGATGGAGTTAATTGCTGCGCAATACCGCGGTCGCGCTAGAGTTTTGCAAGCAAAACTCTTTGTTCAAAGCCCTGCATACCAGTTTATGGTGGAACTGTCACCAAACTGGCTAATATAGTCTTACCTTATAGTATACAACGTTTAGGTAGAAAAGAAAAGGCGAAATTGGAATGATTTGCGGGTGGAAAGGTTACATGCTATAATGGTCTTTGTTTCGTTTGAAAATGGTAGAGCAGTTATGCCTGTTTTTTTGGAAAATGGTAGAACAGTGGCAGTTATGTCTGCTTTTTGTGAAAATGGTGGGACAGGCAGAGCGAGTGTAAGGAAAGGATGATAGAAATTTGGAAATACAAATTTTATATGAAGATGCGGCAATTGTAGTTTGTGTAAAGCCGGCAGGAATGCCGGTACAAAGTGATAGAAGTTTAGATTTAGATTTGGTCAATTGGTTAAAGAATTACCGTTGCCAAAAGGAAGGAATCAAAAATCCATATATTGGACTGGTACATCGATTGGATCGTCCGGTTGGTGGGGTAATGGTATTTGCTAAGACAAAAGAAGCAGCTAAGTCTTTGTCCAGACAAATCCAAGAAAATCTAACAGAAAAACGATACCGCTGTATTGTTGCAAAAGCCTTGCCAGACCAATTGCACCAGCCTGCAACAGAATTGACGGATTATTTGAAAAAAGATGGAAGAAGCAATTGCTCCACCATTGTATCGAAAGCGGATCCGGCAGGAAAATGTGCCAAATTGCAATATACGGTTTTGGGAGTCAAAGGAGATACTTCCTTGCTAGAGGTACGTTTGCTGACTGGCAGACACCATCAGATTCGGGTACAGATGGCAGCCCATGTGGCAGGATTGGTGGGAGATACCAAGTACCATAGCGAAGGACAGGCGCTAGGCAGAGGCGTGGGAATTGCACTTTACAGCTATGCCATTGGATTTACCCATCCTGTGAATAAGAAAAAAATGCACTTTACCCATTTGCCGGAAGGATCTTTGTGGGAAGGATATGAATC
>JAFORL010000012.1 GCA_017393285.1 Lachnospiraceae bacterium | reverse complement strand
AGGTTCCTTAGGGATTTTGCACCCTTTTTTAGGAACATGGGAATGATTTTAAGCTTCACAGATGATTTTTTTAGCTTTGTGGCACAGTTTTTAATTCAGCACGGTGCCATGAATAATTCAGGATCATTATAAAATCCACAATACCACGATCATTTTTCTCTCGCTTTTTTTTCTTGGTCATCAAGAATCAGCTCCTTTGCGAAAAGTTTTTTATTAATTTTACCGCAAAAGAGCTGTAAATGGCTATATTTCTTATAATTATTGCGAAAAGTTTTTATTCCTCAAAGCTGGTTTGAAGGGTTATTTAAAAATTTTTTTGTTTTTTTTGTGATATAATAAATACTGTAACTAATATTCATTGCATTAACTGAAAGGAAGGAAAAAAAAATGCACAAAAAAGGTCGTAACTTGACTGTATAAGGAGGAAACACAATGAAATTAGGTATAGATTTACCTAGCATATCTGCTTTTTGGATATTGGTAATTTTGATAATGGTGGCATTGCTAAATCAAAAGGAACGAAAATTTTGGTTGGAAGTAATATGCATATACAGTTCGCTTACTTTTGCAATCATTGGAACATTTTATCCAATGCATTTTTATTTGATAAACGACCATATTCCATTTCGTTATATGGGCGTAAAGCCATTTCACAGTCTACAATTTTTAGATAATACTGTAAAATATCCATTTTTATTTTGGAACATTATTTTGTTTATTCCATTTGGATTTATTATTTTCACCATGTTTAAAAATAAACTATTACAGATGTTATTATACATAGTCACTGTAATATGTTTTTCGATTTTAATTTATATAGAAAATATACATTCTGGAGTCACCCAATTTTCTTGGGATTTAGGTATTGCAGCCATGCATTTCTTATCTTGCTTACTAGGTGTAGCATTTGCGTATCTTTATCAAATACAAAAAAGGAGGTGTCATTAAGCCATGGTGCAAGCAGGTGTTTTTTTTAATCAAAGCATTTTTTTATTAGTAATACTTCTCATCATCTTGATGATAAGAAAACATAATTTACTAAATCTAAGTAAATGCTTATTTCTACTGTGGTCATGCTATTTTATACTACATTTCACAGTTTTTGACTATCCTATTGGCGGAAAAATAGCAACTTATATGTTTGAAGACTATCAAAGTATACAAGAATTGTTCCAATATTATAATTTTATTCCTTTTCACTCAATATGTGAATATGCTACTAGTGGTTTGCATACCTTTGTTAGACAGGTTTGTGGGAATATCATTTTATTTGTACCCTTTGGAATTGCAATTTCATGGATTTTTGAAAAAACTCCATTTAGACATCGTATATATTTTATTGTAACAACTTCTCTACTCATTGAAATTGTACAATTATTTTTAGATTTATGTAGCGGTATGGTTGTAAAATATATTGATGTAGATGATATTTTGTTGAATAGTATAGGTGGATTGATTGGAATTTGTATTTTTACTTTTGTAAATTGGTTAATCTCAAAATTACTTTCTCATAATTTTAAATCCATCCAATGACCCATTCTTCCTAGATTTTGATTCCCATTTGGATAGTTTTACATAGTTTCTCCCACATGTCGGACTTCTGACATCCGAATAAAAAAATTTTTTATTTTTCAATAAGTAGCAACAGTTCCGCCCATGGCTGTTCTGTTACTACTTATTCACAGTATTGCTATTTCTCCCTAGTCCAACGGTTCATGCCTGCACATAGTCGCATTTTTAATCGAAGTAATTGATTTCCTGATGATAGAATAAATGCATTGCATCAATACTGTACAAAATAATATGAGTTATTTTTTGGTATATGTCACATAGCGATATGGAATTTCTCCCTCTACTTCTTCATTGATTTCCTTCCGGTATAAACTTTCATCAAATACAGGGAAATACGTGTCCCCCTCCGGTACTTCCAAATCTACCTCTGTAATGTAAAGCACATCAACCAACGGTAAGGCTTCTTCATAAATTCCTGCACCACCAGAAATGTAGATATCCTTTCCGCTATCCGCAAACAAATCTATGGCTTCTTGCAAAGAACCCACAGTATATAAGTTCTCCCCTGTAAATTTCTTTGTGTTGGACACGATAATATTGATTCGGTTTGGCAGGGCTTTTCCAATTTCCTCATGGGATTTCCGTCCCATTATTACAATATTACCTGTGGTTAATTCCTTAAATCTTCTTTGTTCTCCTTTGATTCTCCAAGGGATACAGCCCTTATTTCCAATCACTCGATTTTTATCATATGCTACGATTAATCCTATCATGTCATCTACCTTTCCTTTTCCTGCAAAATGCATTTCTGCATAACTAAATGGTTACGTTTGATTAGCGATTCCCTGTAATATCTTATGTAAAATGCCACATAAATTTTTGGCATCTTCCTCCTCTAATTGAAAACACTGGGTCATTTGTTTTGGCACCTGTAAGGCTTCTTCCCGTAAGGCTTCTCCTTCAGAGGTGATTGTTACCAACAAAACCCGTTCATCTTCCTTAGAACGTTGTCGGGTAATCAAGCCCTTGGATTCCAGTTTTTTTAACACCGGGGTCAAGGTACCCGAATCTAAAAATAATTTCTTTCCCAAATCTTTGACGTTCATTTCTCCCTCTTCCCACAAAACCATCATGGTAATAAACTGGGTGTAGGTCAAGTCTAATGGTGCCAACAAAGGTTTGTACAGTTTGATTACCTCTTTGGCACAAGCATATAGAGGGAAACACAATTGATTGTCTATTTTTAATGGTTCAAATTTATCCATATCATTCCCTTTCTTTCAAATTTTCTGCCAACTGCATAGCACTTGCAACTCGGCTATGAAATATCGTTCTTATATTGAAAGTGTTAGTAGTAGATCTGTTTTATGCAAGCTCGCCTGCTAAAAAAACAAATCTACTGGATTACCTGAACTGTATGCGTGTGTAGGCTGACAAGCCGGAACATGCATACAGGTCTGGAATTGCGAGGGCAATTCACTTTTATTTATAGTAGTGTCAACAAGCTGATATATGGGTTTACTTTTATTGTGCTGCCAAATATGCCACAGCAGAAATAGCTGCCACATTGCCTTCTCCTGCTGCTTTCATATATTGGAATGGGGCACCGGTCAAATCTCCACAGGCAAAACACCCCGGCAAATTCGTCTCCATCTTGCGATTGACTACCACATAGCCGTCCTCCACTGCAAGTCCCGGCACTAACTGGGCTGGTGCAACACTTTCACGCAATACAAAAATACCATCTGTCTGAATGCTGGTATTTTTACATACTAAAGTATCCACCACTGCATCCCCTGTAATCTCCACAGGTGTATCATAAATGACCTGAATTTTCTCGGACAAGGACTCCACTTTTTTGTAATTTGGAATATAGTATACTTGTTCCGCCAAATCTGCCAAGAAATTTGCCTCTGCCTCATCCTGTGGACTATTTCCAATCACCACTACCTTTTTTCCTCGGTATAGCATAGCATCACAGGTAGCGCAATAGCTTACCCCTCTGCCGAGAAAGGCTTCTTCCCCTGGATATAACTTTCCAAACTGCACGCCAAATGCCAAAATCACTGTCTTGGCTTCATACATCTCATTATTGCGGGTGCGTAAACCATAATACTCTCCCATATGGTATACAACAGAAATTCCCACTTCCACTATGTGCACCTGTGAAACTTTTGCATGCTCCAAAAATCTTTGGGCTAAATCTGTACCGGAAATTTCCGGAAACCCCAGATAATTGTGGATTTCCTGCGCCTTCTCAACCTTACTGCTAGTCTTACTATTTGCAAAAACAATCACATTTTTATTTCTATTTTTTAAGGTTAAGGCTGCAGATAAACCCGCAGGACCATTTCCTATAATTGCAACATCGTATCTGTTTTCCATACCAACCACCTCTTTACACGCGCTGTACAATTTCACACTTTTCTAAAAATAAAGGTTCTCAATTAGATTGTGTACAATTTATTTGATTATTCCTATCATATCTCATATCCAACTACTTGTCAATAACTGCTTTTAAAGTCACCCCACATGTCATTCTGCAGACACCACCCTAAATAAAAGTGGGGTAACGGCGAAGCAGTCATATCCATTTCTATTGCTTTCAATCACTGTAGAGCTACGAGGCTAAACTACTACTGGCTTTCCACTTTTATTCATAGTATACCAACTTTTTTTGCAGTTATACCATTTCATTCCAAGGGTTACATGGAACAAAGAGTTTTGCTTGCAAAACTCTAGCGCGACCGCGGTATTGCGCAGCAATTAACTCCATCTCCGCGGTCTGCGCATCCTCGCGGAGCGTTTTTTTGCTTTATATGAAATTGCATCGCAATTTCATATAAAGCAAAAAAGACAAGCGAATTGCTTGCCTCAAATTGCCAATAACTATATCATTAGCGTAAAACATATTCTACTTAAATAAATCCTTCTTCTCTGTAATGCTCCTCATTATGAAACAGGACATATGCTGTCTTCATCTTGGAAAATCCCCAATGTTCATATAGTCCAAAATGTTTTGGGTGCGTGTATAAAACTACCGTACATCCTTTCACCTGTGTTAGTAACTCATCAATAACCACTTTGCCAAGACCTTTTCCTCTATACTCATCCCTCACTGCCACATTGCAAATCTGTGCCTGACAAATACCATCCGAAATAGCCCTACCCACACCGATAATCTTATCTTCCTGTTTCAAAAACACAACCCCATAGCTGTTATGAAACACTTTTTCCTGAACACTGCTGTCATAATCACTTAAGCCATAAAATTTCAGTATCTCACTAACCTGATTAAAATCAATATCTTCACATGTTTTTATGATTTCATAATTCGCCATTGTTAAGTACCTCGCTTTTTTCTTTTGTGATGTACAAACATCACATGCATTTGAACAAATATCTTCACTAAAAATATAACATTTTTTTCTGTTTGGAGGTATTTTAACATTTTTATAGTTAGATATAATTAAAATTGATATACTTTGATTATTTTCTTTTTTCTTTCCACTTCTTCTAATAGTATACCAATTTTTTTTGCATGTATACCGTACCGTTCTAAAGGCAAGGTACAGTAAATTTCACGACTGACTGCCAAAACTTCTCTCACCTTTTGCAAGGCCTCTTCTGTGAGTGGGGAAAAGGCAGGCAGGGAGATTACCTCCTCTGCCAAGGCTTTTGCAACGGGATAATCCAAATCTTCCTCCCACAAAATTCCCGTTCGAAATGCCTGCTGTGTTCTTTGTAGTTGTCGATAAAAAGGGGTTGCTGTCCCTGCACCGCCAAATACAAATATAGAAGGTTCTCCTTCCGGCTTATTTAGTTCTGCAGTTCCATAGTTTTGTATGTAACTATCTTTGGGCAAACCATAACATTGTTCCATCAATTCCGCTTCACATACCTCTTCTGCTAAGCCGAAACTTTGTATTTTCCCCTGATAGACACAAGCAATTTGATCTGCAATTCGCAAAGCCAAATCCAATTCATGCATAGATACAATGACAGCCATTTCTTTTTGACGTGCCAATTTTTGCAATAAAGACAAAAATGCAACTTTATAGCCCAAATCCAAATAAGAAGTAGGCTCATCTAAAATCAACAATTTCGGTTCCTGACATAAGGCTCTTGCCAATAGCACTCTTTGCTTTTGTCCATCACTTAAATTTTGATAATTGTGCCATTTCCACTGCAAAATATGCGTTTGTTCCATGACTTCTTCTATGATTTTCTTATCCCTGCTCCCCAATACACCAAATCTGCCAGTGTATGGGTACCGCCCCATTGCCACAACTTCCTCCACAGTCATATATTCTGTACGAATGGGCGTGGTCAAAACCACTGCTGTTTCTTTCGCCTTTTCTTTTGCAGAAAAATCCTCGTATGCTCTTTGATTGACATATACCACCCCCTCCAAAGCCGGTAGTTGTCCAATCATGGTTTTTAATAACGTAGTTTTTCCTGCACCATTTGGACCGATTAGGGTAAGAATTTCCCCTGCCTCCACTTGTAAATTCACTTGCGCTAATACCTGCTGCTGCCCGTAACCTACGCACAATTCCTCTGTTCGAAAGTGCCATTTCTTATTTTCTTCCATGCCCTAACTTTCCTTTCTTCTTCTCAACATAATCCATAAAACAATGGGTGCTCCAAAAATAGCAGTTACTGTGCTAATACTCAACTCTGTTGGTGCAAATGCCACCCTCGCCAACAGGTCACATCCCAGACAACTCACTGCTCCCCCCAGAAAAGAGCAAACCATCATAGGCACAGGCTTTTCACTACGAAGACAAAAACGAACCACATTAGGTACAGCGATTCCCACAAAAGAAATGGGGCCTGCATAAGCCGTCACACAGGCAGCTAATAAACTGGAGAAGATTACCAATGTAACTCGAAAACGGATCACAGATAGTCCTAAACTTTGTGCATACCCTTCTCCCAATTGATAGGCAGCTATGGATTTCCCCATGGCAATCACAAATAAAAAAGTCACTCCGATTAAAACCGTCATGCTTCGTACATGTTCCCAACTAGTTCCTGAAAAACTTCCCTGAGACCAATGATGGAGATTCACAATATTGGAATCCTCTGCAAAGGTAATCATACATTCTGTTATGGCTGAACAAATATAACTAATCATAATACCTGCAATAATCAAGGTTCCCATTTTTTCCACAAATACTGAAAAAATCAGCACAATCCCCATGGAGAGCATTGCACCAAAAAAGGCTGCCAAAATCATTCCCACAGACCCCACAGATAAACCTCTTTGCAAAAAAATAATCAACATAGCTGCCACAGAAAGTTTGGCACCAGATGAAATTCCCAATACGAAAGGTCCTGCGATGGGATTATGAAAAAAAGTCTGCAAAAGATAACCGGAAAGTGCCAGTCCACCTCCCAAAACGCCTGCAGCTATGGCTCTAGGCAAACGTATTTCCAAAATAATTTCCTTCTGGGTTGCAAGCCCGACACCCCCTTTTAACATGGCAAATAAATCACTTATTGAAATATACACTGTTCCAATGGCTATATTACATAAAAATAAAACCATACACAAAAAGACTAGTGTTCCTATCACTATATGACTTCTTTTTCTCATTCAAATCTATCCTTCTTTCAAATCTTAAAGAAACTATAAGCAGCAATTAACTCCATCTCCGCGGTCTGCGCATCCTCGCGGAGCGTTTTTTATATAATAAGAAATTGCATCGCAATTTCCTATTACATAAAAAAACAGTTCTACTACCAGGCTCTTAATTAAATTTATTCCAACAAATACAGGTATTGCAAATCGGTATTCTGTTTACATAGCATTTGGTGAAATTCAGCAATCATAGTACCTACTTCCATAGACGATTGGTACATATTTTTCTTGGTTCCATATACCTGTCCTTCCTTAACCGCCTTACTGTTGGCAAGTAAAGGACATTTTTCTAAAAGTGCAGCTTTACTTTCCATTTCTCCTTGTATGGTACCATTATAGACCAGAACATCCGCTTCTTTGGCTACCGCATAAAATTCTTCCATGGATAAGGTTACACTGGCTGCCTTTGTCCCCTCCTTACCTTGTAAGTCAGCAAATGCATAGCTTCCACCTGCCAAGGTAATCATATTGGGAATATAATCTGTGGCTGTGCGCACATGCACCATGCCATTGCCAGAAATGTAAAAAAAAGCAACTTTGGGCTTAGTGCCATGAGAAATCGGAATGGATTCCCATATTTTTTTCTGTTTTTCATAAGCCGACTTGGCTTCTTTCTCTTTTCCCAACATGGCACCATAAAATTTAATCCACTCACATCTGCCCATAATATGCGATTCGTAGCTGGCATAATCTACTAGAACCGGAATTTTCCTTGCTTCCAAGGCTTCTTTGGTTTTTGGAGCATGATAAATCATGGTATTTTCAATTGCCAAATCACACCCCTTTGACAAGAGTAACTCATAATCCGGTGCCTGATAATTCCCTGCAAAAATCAGCCTTCCCGCATCCATCTCACTTCTTGCTTCTTCCAATGTCCAATCTTCCTTCTTCGTTCCCACATATCCAATGGCAGATAGTCCATCCATTTTTATAAACATATCCATGGTAGCAGATGCAGCCAGATAGATATGAGAAATTGGCCTTTGCAAGACACATAGGTCTGTCGGCAAATCCTTTGGCACAGGTTGATTTTCAGGTACAATCAAATAGGCGCGATCCTGTCCAATGGTCAACAAACGATAGCCATTGGCATAACGGTCAATGCGAAACTCTTTTGCAAAATCTAAAGGT
>JAFORL010000011.1 GCA_017393285.1 Lachnospiraceae bacterium | reverse complement strand
CCATTGATTTTAGGTGGTTACTACGAAAAAGAAGTAACAGAAGGTCTGGATGGAAACTTCTTAAATATCTCTTATCCGGTACAGGATAAAGTGGTATTGGACCGTACCTATGTAGGTTATACCGGTGGTATTCGATTAATCGAAGATATTTATACCGTAGCAGTTTCAAGATTTAACTAAAGCTATGTTTGTGGCTGAAACGCGATTACTTTAAAGAAGTGTTTCGCATCTGATACAATTTTTATATAGCATGAAAAACATCATCAAAGTGGAAAATTGGTTACTGTTTTACAGGTTGTGAATGGTAAACAGACACTTTGGTGATGTTTTGGTATATAACAGGAGGTGTTTTTTATATGTCATATTTGATTGCAGTAGGAAGTTCGGATGGAAAGCAGGTGGATTTACATTTTGGATCTGCAGATGAATTTTTCATTTACGAAATTGAAGGAGAAGACATTAAGTTAAAGGAAAAAAGACAGATAGAAAAACAGGAAGAAATTTCTTCTGAACATAGTGACACCAAAGGAAACTGCGCCAGTGCAGGTTGTGGAAAAGGTGGTTGCAACAGTGGAAAGAAAAATGGCTGTGGCGGACAGGAAGGCATTGTGAAGTTAGTGGAGCAAGTGGCAGACTGTCGGGCTGTAGTTTGCAGCAAAGTGGGATTTAAAGCACAAAAGGCACTGGAACGAAAAGCAATCAGTGTGTTTGATGTTACCTGTGAAGTGGATGAGGCTTTGGGAAAGATTACAAAGTATTTTCATACCTTGGATAGCCATAAGGCTTGGAGAAATTCTTAATATAGAAAAAAGACGAAGCGGAGATTTTAGGTTTAAAATCTCTGTTTCGTCTTTTTTTTGTAATAGGAAATTGCGATGCGAGGATGCGCAGACCGCGGAGATGGAGTTAATTGCAGCGCAATACCGCAGTCGCACTAGAGTTTTGCAAGCAAAACTCTTTGTTCTGATAAATCAAATTTGACTTTGAGGAGGTTGGCGATTATCGGATTTCGTAATTTTCTCCTTTATCAAGAATTTCTCCATTCATATTGTAAATGGCATCAATAATTCTGTTTCTATAGGTACTGTTTCCGTCGCCTTCCACCATATTTGACCAACCAATTTCACCGGCAAGTCCCATGGCACATACAGAAGCTGCAGCAGCTTCCAAAAGATTGTCCGGATTAGCAACCAAAAATGCTGTCATCAATCCGGAAAGCTGACATCCAGTTCCTGTAATTTTTCCCATTTCCTTGCGACCATTTCGAAGCACGAAACAGGTTTCTCCGTCACTTACCAGATCAATTACTCCGGTTATGGCTACAATACAGTCTTTTGCTTTCGCAAAATTTTTCACAAAAGTAACTGCAGCATCTAAATTTTCTTCCGTTACCGCATCTGCCACATCGGCATCTACACCTTTTGTCGTACCACTTCCTGTGGCAAGTGTCTTTATTTCTGAAATATTTCCACGAATTACATGAAAGTTTATTTCACTCATAAGTCCGATGGCAGTGTCGGTTCTTAGTTTCGACGCTCCGGCTCCCACCGGGTCAAGAAGCGTCATGTGATGCAATTCATTTGCCTTTTTTCCAGCGGCAAACATGCCATTTATACTGCTTTTATGCAAGGTTCCAATATTGATGTTAAGTCCTCCGCAGATAGAAGTAATATCTTCTACATCTTCCGGTTCATCGGACATAATAGGACTGGCTCCACATGCCAGCAAAATATTTGCAACATCATTTACCGTTACATAATTCGTAATGTTGTGCACCAATGGTGCGGTTTTTCTTACATTTTCCAAGTATTTTCCAAACATATCTTTTCCTCCCTACGTTGGCATTATCCAAATCAGGTTAACGGGTCGAAGTCTCATAACAAAAATGCTGTTTCCTTCCTCTCAGCCTTTCGGCTCCCCTTCAAATTGTCGCCTAATTTTACACCCAAAAGAAAGGTATGTCAATTCCTGTGCCTATATGATTTTTTAATTCCTGTGCCTATATGATTTTTTAATCACAAATTCGAGCATTACAAGTAGGTGAAAGTGGTATAAACAAATGTAATAAGGGGCAATCAGAAATAGAAATTATATTTTATGCTCATAGTGTGTTATCTTAAATTTGAAGTTGAAAAGAGCATCAAGATGAATTGGAGGAATGATCACTATGAGCAAAATAAACACTTCGATCCAAAGTTTAATTGGAAATACCCCTTTATTAGAATTGGTTAACTTAGAAGAGAAATATCAGTTTGGAGCAAAAATAATTGCAAAATTGGAATACTTTAATGTCAACCAAAGCACAAAAGACCGAATTGCTTTGGCTATGATAGAAGAGGCAGAGCGTTCCGGAAAATTAAAACCAGGCTACACGATTGTAGAGGCAACTAGTGGAAATACAGGTATTGCAGTGGCTGCCATTGCTGCGTCAAAAGGATATCCAGCACGTATTTACATGCAGGATAATGTTAGTAAAGAACGTGCCCAGGTGGTAAAAGCATTTGGGGCGGAGTTGGTCTATTTTTCTGATGTACCGTTTATTAAGCAGGTGTTAGCAGAAAATGATGGAGATTTTGTTCTTGCTT
>JAFORL010000087.1 GCA_017393285.1 Lachnospiraceae bacterium | reverse complement strand
CCTGGGGCAGCAGCCTACAACTGTGGCAATTATTTAGACATGAATTTACCAATGGCAAATTATTTAGCAAAACGATATTTAGACCAGGTATTATATCAAATAGATAATTCCCGTTTACAATATCCGGAAGCATAAAAAGAACGCTAATGCTTTATGCCTGCATTTACCGGAAGTATAACAAGAACACTGGCACTTTATGCCTGCATTTGCCATAATAATCACAAAAATCAAGCATTCTTTCCAATCTCCCCTACGAGATTTGTCGCAGAATTGGCGTCATCAAAACTACTGCTACACAGTTTTCGAACTAAGCAAAGACCGTCAGGTCAAAGCAAAGGTCTAAAAGCTGTGTAACAAGGCTTTTCCAGAAAATGAGTAGCGATAAGATACGATTTTTTTGTGTTTGAAAGCACAGGTAGTATTTGTTTGATGCGTTCTATTTTTTCTTACCCCTGCATACATTTAACATATACAACAGTACGAACAAGTATCGACTGTCAATTCAAATGTAGTAAGGAGGAGTTTATGACGGAACAATCTACAACCCCACTCTCACATATCACCCAATTACTAGAAGCGGCTTTACCCTATGTTAACCAACAATCTCGTTCACATTTTGAAGTATTGTTAAAAGCCAGTGATCTCATGCAATCGGTGTCCCATACCAATACCTATACAGCATGTGATATCCATAACGAACCTTTAGATTTAGAAGGATTATGTCTAAGTCTACAATCAGTGGGTAATCCTAGAGAACAGGATTTTATCAACACCATTCTCAATTTTCTACAAACCAGAAAACTCTATCAAACCTATCAAAACATGCGGGATATTTTACCTGCAAGCGAAGAAAATCGGTTTACACAAACGCAATTACTACCCCTCATAGAACATTTTTTTCAATCATACCAAAAAAAGATGGAAGGAGGCTCTCCCGTATGAAATGGAATAACACAACAGATTTCACTGGTCTTTCCAAAGAAAAACAAGCCTTGCTATCAGAAATGAAAGACGCCTTGCAGGGACTTTCACCAACCGAAATGCTGCCTGTTTTTCTGCATTATAAAAATTTATTTGAGAAAAAGCATATTCATTTTTCTAAAGAAGAACAAAATTATTTACTCACCCATATAAAACAAAGAAATTTGTCTGCCCAAGAACAACAAATTTTACAAACCCTACAAGAATTCATATAATAGTCTCGACATAAAAAGAACCACATAGCCCCCTAGGATTTAGATTGGAACAAAGAGTTTTGCTTGCAAAACTCTAGCGCGACCGCGGTATTGCCCAGCAATTAACTCCATCTCCGCGGTCTGCGCATCCTCGCGGAGCGTTTTTTATGTAATAGGAAATTGCATCGCAATTTCCTATTACATAAAAAATCAGCCCTGTATAAACAAGCAACCTTTTGGGTAAATTGCTAATACAGAGCTGATCAAACTATCTTTATTCAGCAGATTCTAAATACCAGGCTAGTCAAACTATCTTTATTCAACAGATTACAAATACAGCGCTAGTCAATTGAGATCATTTTTGCAAATTTGCTTGCCTAGAACATCTCTACTCATCAAAAGCTACTACGACATAATAACCTTGTGCATTGTGTTTGATATCTGTAACGGTTCCTTTCAGGACTGACAAACGATCTCCCACTGAGATGCAACCGGACATGGCTACTGCCGGTTTAATAATATAGTGATAATTCGCAGGACAAGAGCGTTCTACAACTTCTACTTCCTGCCCAACTTCCACTAAATTTTGGCGTTCCATCTTAAATTCCATCTCTCTCATGCCATTCACCTTCTTTACTCATGTAACATTCAGCTGTCTCATTTATAAAGTATCAGACAACCCATTAGAAACAAATAAAAGATTGGCTGCACACTTTATTCATAAATCACGTCGTTCAAAAATAAGCCCTTTGCTTCTGCAGTTTCTCCTGCTTGTTCCCGATCCAGACTATCAATAATCTTCTTCATATCTTCCGGCTGTTTTTCTCCCTTTCCGATAGCAAGTAAGGTACCAACCAAAATACGGATCATACGTGGCCAACAATCATCTACCTCCACTGTGATACTCAAAGAATCAAAATCTGCATAAATATCAATGGAGTGAATCGTTCTTTCCGTTGATTTTTTCATTCTCTTATTATCTGAAAATGCACGAAAATCATGTTTTCCCAAGGCATATTTTGCCCCCTGCATCATTTTCTCTCTATCTAATTTATGAAAACTATAGTATTCATATTTTCTTTGAAAAACAGATGGAACCTCTGCCATACTCACCTTGTATTCATACACAAATGCCTTTGCCAAAAAACTACTGTGAAATCTTTCTGCTACTTCATCCACTTCCAACACTGCAATATCCATTGGCAAATAACGATTCAGGTACTGTTTTATTTCATATAATTTCAATTTGCTATCGGTTTTAAAATTGGCAATCTGACCATATGCATGAACACCAGCCTCTGTTCTAGCTGCACCAATCAATTCCACAGGTTTGCCTTCCATTTTCCCCAATACCTGTTCTATCTTATCTTGTATTGTATTGCTTCCCGCTCTGGCTTGCTTTTGCCAACCATCATATCGAGAACCATCATACTCAATTACCATTCTAATATTCCGCATTTGCTCTCTCCAATCCTCTAAGCTATCGATTACCATTTCCGAGCATTTTTACAATGCTGATGTATTTTAAATACTATGCAAGTTCTTTAATGAAACATCCATAATAGGAGAAGAATGAGTTAATGCACCACAAGACACATAATCTACACCTGTTTCAAGAATTGCCTGTACGCGCTCTGCTGTAACATTTCCTGAACACTCTGTCTCTGCTCTGCCGGCAATCAACTGTACTGCCTGCTTCATGGTATCATTGTCCATATTATCCAGCATAATAATATCTGCACCTGCATCTAATGCTTCCTGTACCTGTTCTAAACTTTCCACTTCCACTTCGATTTTACGTACAAATGGAGCATATTCTTTTGCCATTTCCACAGCCTTCTGAATACTGCCTGCGGCTCCAATATGATTATCCTTAATCAAAATTCCATCAGACAAATTATATCTATGATTGGTTCCTCCACCAACTTTGACTGCATATTTTTCAAAAATTCTCATATTCGGTGTGGTTTTTCTTGTATCCAATAATTTTGTTTTTCCATCGCCCAACAAATCCACTAATTTTCTGGTATGTGTTGCAATACCGCTCATTCTCTGTAAATAATTCAAGGCTACACGCTCACCCGTTAATATAGTACGAATATCTCCGGTTACGGTTGCCAAAAGGGTACCATTTTTTACAAAATCTCCATCTTTACACTGAAAAGTAACTTTTGTATTCTCATCTAACAAGTGGAAAACACGCTCAAAAACCTGTAATCCGGCAATAATACCATCTTGTTTACAAATCAACTGGGCTTCTCCTAATTTATCCTCACGCATAATTGCATTGGTGGTCAAATCCTCGCTGGTAATATCTTCTTTCAGCGCTAACCACAACAATTCATCTACATTTATTTTCATTGTTGCCATATTATACATGTTGTTCCATCCTTTCTATTTCAGCCAACACCATTTTCTTATATGATGCTTCTAACTTATCAAAATCTTTATATTTTTCCAAAGAAATCCCTTCCACAGAAGATAATGCTGTATATTGTTCTTGAATCTGTTCCGCTGCTGCTCTTGCAAATACCAAACTTTCTAACAAGGAATTACTAGCCAAACGATTTGCCCCATGCACACCATTGCAACTCGTCTCACCAATGGCATATAAGTGATTCATAGAAGTCTTGCTATGAATATCCACCCAAATGCCCCCCATATAATAATGCTGAGCCGGTGTAACAGGAATACACTCTTTGGCTGGATCATAACCTTCTTCCACGCATTTTTTATAAATATTAGGGAAACGTTTTTTAATTTCCTCTTCCCCCATATCTACCATCGACAACCATACAAACTTACTATCATCTTTTTCCATCTGTTTGCGAATTTCTGCAGTCAATAAATCTCTAGGTAGCAATTCATCCACAAATCGTTCCATATTTTTATTGTATAACTTTGCACCTTCACCACGCACAGACTCTGAAATCAAAAACCTTCTTCCTGGCTTGGTCGAATATAAAGTTGTAGGATGAATTTGAATATAATTTACATCTTTTAAACGAATATCATGCTGTAAAGCAATGGCTAATGCATCACCTGTCAAATGTGGAAAATTTGTAGAATGTTCAAATAAGCCTCCAATTCCACCACAAGCCAACAAAACATAATTCGCAGAAATAGCAGCTATCTTACCATCTGCCTGCTTTACAACCACACCATGACAAGTATTATCTTCACAAATCAAATCCAACAACATGGTATGTTCTAAAATAGTTATATTCTTTCTTTCTTTCACTCTATCCCATAATTTTGTACTAATTTCTTTTCCTGTTAAATCCTCATGGTACAAAATTCTCGAGGTGGAATGGGCACCCTCTCTCGTATATTGCAATTTCCCATTTTGCATTTCAAATTCTACGCCATAGTCAATCAGACTTTGTATAATATCTGGCGATGATTTAATCATTAGTTCCACAGATTCTGTATTATTTTCATAATGTCCTGCACGCATGGTATCCTCAAAATAGGATTCATAGTCTGACATTCCCTTTAACACACAAATTCCACCTTGTGCTAAAAAAGAATCGCTTTCTTCCACAGTTTCCTTGGTAATCATCCATATATTTCTATCTTCAGGAAACTGTAATGCACAAAACAATCCCGCTGCACCTGTTCCTACTATTACAATATCTTGATTCTGTTCTGTCTGTTCCATCATTCCGACCTCTCTGGTATATTGATAATTCAGGTAACCCTGTAACATGAACTCTCCATTGTTTGAATCCAATGGGTTTCCTGCTTCTCCGATCTCGTAACCTACTATCTCCACAGGCGTAAATTCGGGCAGTCCCTGCCCTATATATAATCAGCCCACCTTAACCCACAGTCCAAAGTCAGTGGAATTGCGGTAGCATGATTACAAGCCAAAGGAACTATCATTCCTTCTGCCTTTCTTCACTCTGTCAAAGATTGTTTTCATAAAAATCTCCAACGATAATCAGGTGTTTCAGCCTCAAAAAACTAAACACTATGACAGTATAGCACAGTTTCTTATGCGTGACAAGTCGCATAAAACAAAGAGATAACAAAAAAGACCGTTGTATATTACAACGGTCTTTTCGTATAAAAGATTACAAAGGTCAGCAAGCGTGTTGCACTACAACGACCCTTCATGATAATCCATAAAATTAAGCAAGCTTAACTGTGTTTAATTTAACTCCAGGTCCCATTGTAGAAGCTAATGTTACACTTCTTAAATATTGACCCTTACATGAAGCTGGTTTTGCTTTATTGATTGCATCCATCAATGTTGCAAAGTTTTCGTTTAATTGTTCTTCAGTGAAAGAAGCCTTTCCAACTGGAACATGAACGATATTTGCTTTATCCAATCTGTATTCGATCTTACCTGCTTTGATATCTGCAACAGCCTTTGTTACATCCATTGTTACAGTACCAGCTTTAGGGTTTGGCATCAAGCCCTTAGGTCCAAGTACACGTCCCAAACGACCTACAACACCCATCATATCAGGGGTAGCAACAACAACGTCAAAATCTAACCATCCTTCGTTTTGAATCTTTGGAATTAATTCATCTCCACCAACGAAATCTGCACCAGCTGCTTCTGCTTCTGCAACCTTTTCACCCTTTGCAAAAACAAGAACCTTAACTGTCTTTCCTGTACCGTGTGGTAAAACAACAGCACCACGTACTTGTTGATCTGCGTGACGTCCGTCAACACCTAATCTGATATGTGCCTCTACTGTTTCATCGAATTTAGCAACGGCTGACTTCTTTACTAAACTAATCGCTTCATCTGCATCATAAAGTTTTGTTCTGTCAATATTCTTTGCAGATTCTACGTATTTCTTTCCTCTTTTCATCTAGAAAACCTCCTGTGGTATTATCGGTTAATTTGTTGAATAAGTATTCAACAGCATTCATTCTTTAAATGCAATGCCTCCCACTTATTACGTTCTTGCGGAATATGCTTTTTTTCTACCTAGGGGAAATTAGTCTTCTACAACAATTCCCATACTTCTTGCTGTACCAGCAATCATACTCATTGCAGCTTCAATGCTAGCAGCATTCAAATCTGGCATCTTCAATTCTGCAATTTCTTTTACCTTATCCTTAGAGATTGTTGCAACCTTATTCTTATTAGGTTCACCAGAACCTGATTGAATGTTACAAGCTTTCTTCAAAAGAATAGCAGCTGGTGGAGTCTTTGTGATAAAACTAAAACTTCTATCAGAATAAACTGTGATAACAACTGGAATAATCATTCCTTCTTGTCCAGCAGTTCTTGCATTAAACTCCTTTGTAAATTGTACAATATTTACTCCGTGCTGACCTAAAGCAGGACCAACTGGTGGTGCTGGTGTAGCTTTAGCTGCAGGAATTTGTAATTTAATATATCCTTCTACTTTCTTTGCCATAATAGCTTACCTCCTGAATATTGTGGTTTCACGAAAAATTACTTTTGTAATCTTCTCCCACTTGTTTCTGTTTGTAATTAAAAAATATTTACATCATTAAAGCTTTTTAATATCTGTAAAACTGATTTCAACCGGTGTATCGCGGCCAAACATATCTATGTTGACAGTAACAGTTTCTAACTTCTCGTTTACTGCTGTTATCGTTGTAATGTTGTCTTTCCAAACACCCTTAGTAACCATAACTGAATCTCCTACTTCCAATCCGCTGGTAGCACGAACCGTTGTATTTAATCCCATGCTCAAAATTTCTTCCTCAGTTAAAGGAACCGGTTTTGATCCTGGTCCAACAAATCCAGTCACACCTCTTGTGTTTCTGACAACGTACCATGTATCATCATTCATGACCATGTTAATCAACACATATGCTGGGAATAGTTTTTTTTGCACTTCTCTCTCTTGCCCGTTTGCTTTTTCCTCCAATACATTTTGCATTGGGACACAAACATCAAGAATTACATCCTGCAATTTTCTATTCTCAATTGTTTTTTCAATATCTGCTTTTACTTTGTTTTCATACCCTGAATAAGTATGAACTACATACCATCTTGCTTCTGACATTTTATCACCTTTATCCTAATTGCAGGAGCTTATCGAAACCGAATTTCACTCCAACGTCCACAATAGCAATAATAATACCAAGTATAACTGAAATAACAACAACCGCTGTCGATTCCTTTATCAGGGTATCTTTCGTCGGCCAAATGATTTTCTTAAATTCAGATTTAACGCCTTTAAAAAAGCTTTTCTTGTTCTGGGTCTTGTCTGTTTTCTTAGCAGTATCTCCCATTCTTTTCACTTTCCTTTCATGCATCCAATCTGGAATTATTTTGTTTCCTTGTGTAATGTATGTTTACGACAGAATTTACAATACTTCTTTGTCTCTACACGATCTGGGTGTGTTTTCTTTTCTTTAGTCGTATTGTAGTTACGTTGCTTACATTCTGTACATGCTAATGTAATCTTTACGCGCATTTCTTGCACCTCCACTATCTTGTTTTGCGTAATTGCAATTCACATCACAACTACATGTTTCATAATTTTAGGCATAAAAAAAGACCTATTCCATTGCCATACTACTATACCATATTCCTTTTTTTTCGTCAACTATTTCTGCATTTTTTTTTAACAATCGTAATAATTCAGGCAACCCTGTACACTTAGCTGTGCAGGGGCGTATGGATACCTATATTTAGCCAAACCAAAATGCGTATATAACAAAACATAATCCCACTAACAAGTAGTGTATTGTGCCGACAATATTTAGTCAAACCAAAATGCATACATAACAAACCTGCTGGCTGACTGCGTATATGATGCATTTTTATTTCTATTTGATATAGGTTTTAGGTGCAACATATATTATGTAGGATTATACATTTTCATGCCATTGACTATAGGCTTTGGGCGACATGCCAATTTCTTTTTTAAACAGCCTGCTAAAATAGTTAGGATCTTTATATCCTACCAAAAAGCAAACTTCTTTTACAGAATAATTTCCTTCTACCAAATAAAGTTTTGCCTGCTCCATTCGTAAATGGGTAATCCACTCTATGTAATTTTTTCCTGTTTCCTGTTTAAATATTTTACTAAAATGCTGCGGACTCATCCCCACATATTGCGCTACATCTTCTTGGGAAACCTCCTTTTGATAATTCTTTTCCAAATATGAAATTCCTCTGCGGACAGCTTTGGAAGTCGTACTTTCTTCTCTCTCCTTCATTGCTTCTTCAATAGCATTAAATTGGTTTAATGCCCAGCTTTCAATTTCATCTTCCCGCAGTAAAACGGCTTCTTTTACCATTTTTTGAAAATCCATCAACTCTAATTCAATTTTACCATCTACATAAACCGCATGACAACATAGCATTAAAATCTGCATAATTTCACTCACTCTTACTTCTTTTTCTAAAGGTCGTATTTCTCGTAAAATTTTACAAAAAATTTCCATACTACCGTATTTTTTCATACGCAAACTATCTTTTAAAATTTCAATTTGTTTTCGAAACTCTTTATGATTCCCAGAAAGATTTATATTTTGTTTAGAAGCATCTGCCACTTTGCCTTCCATATACCCTTCTTGCAAGGCTTCCTGATAGGACCGAAATACATTTTCCACACTATGCCATCCACCTACATATAGCTTTATTTTTTCGTTCAGTAGTTGCAACTGATTTGTAATGATTTCTTCTAAATATTCCTGCTGGAGTAACTCCTTTTGTTTTTTGCTACCGGATATATACACCACACAGCGATTTTTTCCTGTTTCTCCCGCAATAACCGGAGAATCCAGACCCAGTGCTTCCCGAATCCAAAACTTAATTTTGCTATATACCTCCCATCTTTTCTCATCCCCGATGATTTGCATCGGCATTTCCATAATCACTACACAACCCTGTTTTCCCAATCCCAAGGCTTTCGAATACGCCTGTAATAACCTTCGATCTCGTCGATAAAATAAAATCGTATGGATAAAACTTTCCTCTAACGCATATTTTGCCTGCATCATTTGTTCCATCTGTATATTTTTTTCTT
>JAFORL010000010.1 GCA_017393285.1 Lachnospiraceae bacterium | reverse complement strand
TCAATTTTAATTGAAGTTGCTGTGTTTTGGGCCTGTTTTCGACAAACTTTAGCTCAGATATTTTCTCTTTATGTGTATGTCTATGTTATAAATGGGCTGCTGCAATATGTCTCAGTTTTGCCGATTATAATCTTTCCCAATGTGACTTCTATTGCCAATTATTCCATCATTGCCTTGACTGGCCTTGTGGCAATTTGTTATATCCTCTATCGTTTTATACCGTTACATCATCTCTATCAAATTTTGATGGCATCTGATTTGGTTAGTCGTATGGTTGTGATTAATTTATATCTGGTAGTCACGACAGGGGTGATATATTATAAAATGAACCATGCTTCCTTTGGTGAAATCTTTATCTTGTTTTTCATATTTTTATCCTGTTTTGTTGCAATTAATTCCCATGTTGTGTATACAAGAGTTGTAATTGCCAGGCAAAAACAAATCCTGCATGCTTACGAGCAATATCAGCCCATAGTAGACAATTTGATTCAGGATATACGAATGCGACAGCACAACTATGACAATGTGTTACAGTCTTTTGCAGCATTGCCCCTTATTTGTCAGGATTATGATAGTATCACTGCGGCCTTAAACAAATATAGCACAGAAGCCTTTCATGGAAATATAGAAATGGATTTATTAAAGCTAAATGAGCGTTTGGTTGCGGGATTGCTTTATACCAAAGTGCAGGAAGCAAAAAAGCAAGGTAAGATTTTAGATATTACAATAAAAAATTATGTACTGCAAACGACACTTCCGGAGTATCTGTTAATGGAGTGTATTGGTATTTTGGTGGATAATGCCATAGAAGCAGTTCCACAGGATAGTGTCATTCATTTAGAATTGCATGCAGAACATGGACAGGTCGTGGTGATTACAAAGAATGTTGGTGCTTACCTGTCTGACGAATTGTTGAAAAAAATGTTTGAAGTTGGTTACACCACAAAAAATGATACGGAGAAAAAACATGGTTTGGGACTGCCTTTCTTGCAGAGAATCATTAAAAAATATAATGGCAGCATTTCTTGTTACAATGATCCGGATACCAATGAGATTGTTTTTAAAGTGACAGTATAAAATCTGATTGACGAGCATAACAGTGCAGTCTAACAGTTCAGTCGGAGGCTGCGCATTTATCCCTCGTAGCAAGTGATTCCATGCAAATTGCTGTGAGCTTAGCAAAATATAAGTAATAAAAGGGCGTATAGCCAATGTAATGTAGCAGGAATTGCTGGTATTGACTATACGCCTTGTTTTCAAACATTTACGAATCCGTCAAAGGTTTATGAAAAATAACGTTTTAATAATCCTTCTAAGGCTTTTCCGTGTCTAGCTTCGTCACGAGCCATTTCATGTACGGTGTCATGAATAGCATCTAATCCGTTTTTCTTTGCGCAAAGTGCCAAATCAAATTTGCCGGCAGTTGCACCATATTCACAATCTGCTCTCCAAGCTAAGTTATCCTTGGTAGTAGCTTTCATTTTTGGTTCTAATTCTGTTCCTAATAATTCAGCAAATTTTGCTGCATGTTCTGCTTCTTCATAAGCTGCCTTTTCCCAATAAAGTCCGATTTCAGGGTAGCCTTCACGATGGGCAATTCTTGCCATACAAAGATACATACCTACTTCAGAACATTCTCCGGTAAAGTTTGCTTTTAATTGTTCTAAAATGTATTTCTTGTCTTCGTCTGAAACGTTAGGATTGTTTTTGACAGTCTTGTCATAAACACCATATTCGTGTTCTGCAGCAAGTGTCATTTCCCCTTCTACCTTTTTGAATTTGTCAGATTTTACATGACAAACTGGGCACTCTTCTGGTGCAGCATCTCCTTCGTGTACGTATCCACATACCTGGCATACAAATTTACTCATAAATAACCTCTCCTTTTTTGTTTTTTATGTCAAGTTCAAAATCCAGATTGTGCCAATAGCCCTGCCTGAGAACGTTTGGCTATAGGGTTACCAGCAGGTGCTGAAGTTTGAAACCTGTGACTTGGTTTGTAATCTTTGACTGTTCACCAATATGATTTTACATGGATGTGAACGGTCAAATTGAATGTGACTGTAACGCAACACCCAATACATATATCGTCATAATTGAAAAAAATATGAGAGCAATCCCTTCCGGAAGAAGCTGCTTGCTCTTGCGGACAGCTGCGTCATTTGCGCGTAGGAAATCAACTGTCTATTGGGGTGAGTTGTTACAGCAATTTGGACAGATTCCAGTGAAAACCATGGTACAATTTTCGATTTGTCCTTTAAAATCACACGTATCTGATAAATGTTGAAAATCAGGAATTGGAAAATTTACATCATAAACCTGATGACAACATTTACAATAAAAATGTGAGTGAGGATGTGTGACACCATCGTAGTGTTCTTTATGATCTTCACAGGAAAGTTTTATGGCATCTCCCTGTTCTACCAAAAAATTTAGATTTCTATATACAGTACCTAAGCTAATATTTGGGTATATTTTTTTGATTTCTTCATATACAACTTCTGCAGTGGGATGGCTCTTGGTTTGTGTTAAGTAGCTACGAATTGCTTCCCGCTGTTTGCTATATTTGATGGTTGCCATATGCATCCTTCCTTTTGTACTATTTTTTCTTTTTTGTATTGTATTGATTCATAGCTGCTTCCATTTGGTTGGTTACCAAAAGTGCACAGGCCTTGGCAGCTTCTTGAATACTCTCTTTTACTTCTGCTTCTGCCTCTTTTGGAAAATTAGATAATACATAGTCTGCCAAATCCCAGCCGGCAGGTTTCTCGCCAACGCCTACTTTTATGCGTGGAAAGTCCTGGGAACCCAGATGTGCAATGATACTCTTTATGCCATTGTGTCCACCGGCACTTCCTTTTTTGCGAATGCGCAACTGACCGATATCCAAACTGATATCATCAAAAATGAGTATCACATCTTCCGGTGGTACTTTATAAAAATCGGCAATGGCACCAACGCTTTCGCCACTCAAATTCATGTAGGTCTGTGGTTTTACCAGCAAAACCTTTTGTCCTTCAATGAAACCGCTTCCGTATAATGCTTTATGTTTTGCCTGCGTAACAGGAATTTGGTATGTTTGCGCTAATTGGTCAATGACACGAAAACCAATGTTATGTCTGGTGTTCTCGTATTCACGACCAGGATTGCCTAGACCTGCAATGATGTACATTTCCTTCACTCGCTTTCTATATCTTCATGACTATAAAATAGTCAAAATAGTTATCATTATCCCCGACATTATAACATAAATTTGCTATGTTGTGAACCATGCAGAATGTATATTCCATAGCTTTCACAATTTCAGACCTGTATGTGTATGCACAGTTTTCGACCTAAATCCGCCCAATAGAGCTAGCTAAATTGTTACAAAATATATCTAATTATTTCACTTTTTTGATGAAAAAGATGTTTTGTTGTAGTATACTATTATACAGGGGGATTTTGTAGGAAAAATTGTAAAAAATGACGAAAAGTCAGAAGGGAAGCGTGTGATGGAATGATGAAAAAATGCAAAAATGTTCTATGGTTATTGTGGATTTTGTTTGTGACCATAGGCTGCATAGTAAGAACCGATCTTACAAAGGCAGAAGAAACAAGAAAAACTTATAGTGGTACCAGCAAGCAGGAATCGGGTACTACCGGTAAGGTGTATACGCCAAATACCGTTGCTGAGCCTAGTATCTATAAGGATATGGACTATAAGTTTCTAAGAGACTTTGGCTATGGTACCCATGTAGAAGGGGTAATTGCCACCTTCAATTCTATAAAAGAAATGAAAGCCAGTAATATGAAAAGACTGGTAGAGGGTGCGACAGTTAGAACCCAAGGGTATGCCAAAAAAGGAGACGGCGGTGGCTGTGCATATCGTTTGAGTAAGAAAAGCGGAACTGGTGCAATCCAGATGGACAACGAATTATATGCCATTCCTTTGGCAGATGTATACGTAGATCCAAAGGGGAAAAAGTGGTATGTTGCCAGCGTTAGACAGTACGGTGCCATGGGTGGCGGAACGGAGGCAGAACAAGTGCCGATTGCCCAATGCTATACCCGTTTGAATGAATTGGTAAATGGAGACGAAAACATAGAAAGAGGTATTGTGTATTTGCCGGAGGGAGAATACAAATGCGATGACTGTGTCTCTTTTACATGTAAAAACTTAAATATGGTAGGAGAGGGAAGTAAGACCATATTATTTACGGATAATGATTATAGAAAAACATCCGGCTATCAGGAACATTTCTTTCAGTCATGGGGTTCTGAAAATATGTACCTGGGTAACTTTACTTTACAAGCAAGAGAAGTGGATATGTATCGTTACATGAGACAGTTTTCTTTGATGTATTCGAAGCAAATGTACATATACAATGTAGATATGTTGATTCCACAAGAATGTTATCACAACTATTACTATGAGGATAAGCAGTATTCTAACTTTTGCTGTTATACCGGAAATAGTGATATTACAGTAGATGGTTGCAAAATGGTACAAATGACCAGTACCTATCGTGGTGCCAATATTGGTGTCTTGGATATCTGGGCTGGTGGCGAAGAAAATATTACCATTATGAACTGCGAATTGCATAGTGATGCCAGAGACGAGCAGATTGGTTTCTTTGGTACTTCAAATACGAAGTCATTTTTACACAATATAGAATTTATCAATAATACCATTTACTCTTATGAGCCAAGATATTCTAATATTGTAGGAAATGCAACCATGCGATTTACAGTGGCATATTCCAACTCGAACGATGTAACGAATGTACATATTGCAGGCAATCATTTTATTACGGAATGTGATTCAAAGTTTATGACCTTTGGAGCCGTAAAAAAATGTGTAGTGGAAGATAATATCATCGAGGTGCTTTGTTCGTATGCTACCACAGGGGCTATGGTTTTTGATTCCGCAGCACATAAATGTGAAGATGTTATGATTCAACACAATGACTTCTTCATTACCTCCAGAGCAAATTTTGGAAAAGGATGTATGTCAAGCCGTAGAGTGACTTTTAATAATAACCGTGTCTTCTGTGATAAGTCCATGCCTTTTGGCATGGCGTGCCCTATTATGAATGACAATGAAATCAATATGTTACACAAATGTGGGCCTGTGGCAAATCATGCGGATGAATTCAATCATAATCTGGTTCGTCTTTTTGCCGGTTGTAATTATCAGGGAGCTGTGTATTATTCTTTTGCCACCTTTGGCGGAACAGTGGACAAAAATAAAACGGATGAGGAAAATCACACGATAACCAACAATGTAATTGTGAATTGTAATAATAATACGATTTACAATTATGTAAGAGAATATGAAAGAAGAAATCTACATCAGAGTGCAGTGACTTTATTGGGGGATCTGATTTCCATGAATTTTATTGGAAATAAATATTACGAACCAAATATCAGATACACTTCTTCTACTTACTCAGCAGACGTGGCTTATCAAGATGACAGGGGTAAGTATTATCTTGGTAAATTATTTAAAAAACGTTATGGCGAGTATGGCTCTGTAATCGTTAAGGATAATATCATTCAAAATATGAATGAGGAAAAAGATGGAGCCGGATTTGTTTGTACCAATAATACCTATTTGCCACCAACCGGTACTTTGGAAGAATTGACTTCACATACAGATTTGGTATTAAATGGAGAAGTGGTAAAGGAAATTACGACCACAGGGGACCGTTTGGACTTTGATGATTTGGAATATATCGCAGAGAGTAAAGATGAAGAAGGCAAAGTAATCAAAGAAAAGCAAGTGCATAATAAGGATGTAATGTGGTTTACATCTGTAGAAGAATTGGCTACGGTAGATAAGGATGGTGTGGTTACCAGAAAGCAATATGGCGATGTCTATGTGTACGCAGTGCCAATGGATGGTAGTGAAGATAAATATGGAAAATGTCTGGTACATTTTGCAAAGAAACAGGCAACTTCCATTACTACTAATGTGGATACAATTAACTTACAACCGGGCTTGAAGCAATATATTGAATGTCAGGTGGAACCTGTAGGTGAGGCAAACCAGAATTTGCAGTTTAAATCTACAGATAAGAGTGTAGCTACAGTTACCAGCATCGGAAAAGTCGAAGCAGTGGCTACCGGCTCTTGTGTCATTATCTGTCGTACTACCGATGGCAGCGGATTGAAAAAAGAGATTCCTGTTAAGGTAGGAGAAACAACGGTGAAGAAGATTGGTCTTACACCATATTATTATAAATTTAACATGAACGAAATCGGGCAAAAGAAGGATATTTCCATCCGTTATTACTATCCGGAGACGTCTATAAATAAAAAGATTGGCAGATGGGAAAGCACCAATGAAAAGGTAGCGAAAGTGGTAAAATCAGACGGTCAAAGTGCCACCATTGAATCGGTAGCTGCCGGGGTTGCCTATATCAGAGCCTATTCTACAGATGGTACCTGTTTTGGACAGTGCGGTGTATTTATAGGACCGGATCGAGTGGAAAACTTAAGAGCCAAAAAAGTAACCAACAATGCCATTCCGCTGTATTGGGATGAGAAGCCTTATGCAGATGGATATTATGTCTATCAATGGAATGCAGAAAAATGCGAATGGGAAGAAAAAACAGTCATTACCCAAAGAGAAAAATCTGCATATACATTTTCTGATTTAGAACAAGGAAAAGAATATAAATTCTGCGTGAAAGCCTATGTAAATAACTGGACCACAGGTGCCAACATTATTCAGCAGGGAGAAGGCGCAGAGATTACGGTATCGACTTTTGATTTTGTTCCGGTATCACAAATCACTGCAGCTGTAAAATATCTGAGTCTGTCAGAAGGAGACAAGGCAATTTTTGAACATAAGGGTAAAACCTACGAAAATCCAACCTTTATTGTGAGTGCAAAGAATGCCGAACAAGCTACCAATAATGAACTATCTTTTTCTTATGACGAGTCCATTATTGACCTTGTAAAAATAGATTATGATAAAAAGAAATATACCGTATATGTCAATGCATTAAAAGAAGGAGATACCAATATTGAAGTTACGGCAAAAGACGGTTCCGGCGAAAAATTAGTGATACCTGTCAGAGTTCGTCAACCGAAGGAACCTTCCTGTGTAACCGGTTCTACTATCTATGGTGGAAAGATTCAAATTGATTTTGGTGCGGTGAAAACTACAGATGAGCAAGGCAGAGAGGTAGTAGATGAAAGTGGTATTGATGGCTATTTAATCCAAAGATATGTAGGCTATCACTTTGAAGATCAGGTGTATATACCAAAGGAAAATAAGGAACTTTATTCTTATACCTACTACAACATTCCTGATGAAGTCAGTTATCATTATGCGGTTTATACTTACACCTATGATGGAACCTATTACTATTTGATGGGACATAAGGATACCACAGGTAAAACCGTAGTTTCCACGAAAATGCAATCTCTCACCTCTAAAGTACAGGAATATGAGATAGAAAAAGGTTGCAGTCAGGAAATTGCAGTAGAGATTGCACCAGCAGATGTATCGATACGTGACTTAGATTGGGAGAGTATGGATACGGATGTCTTTACTGTGCAGGCAATTGAAAGCGAAAGTGGTACGACACAAAAAGCCATTGTGACAGCTGTAGCAGGTGGAAAGGCAATGTTAAATGTTTATGCGACAGATGGAACCGGCTTAGTAACCTCCATTAAGATTGTTGTACCGGGCGGCATAGAGGAAACACCAAGTCCGGAACCTTCTACAGCAGAGCCGGATGCAACAGTGCCTTCCGGAACAGAAGGAGGAGCTACGCCGACAGGAGAAGCCGGAGACAACCATTCGGTAGTAGATGGCACAGGCGGAGAAAGCACAGGTACACCAACGGTTACCACAGGAGAAGCAGTAACTACCAATGCACCTGCTGCAACGAATCTTCAACAGCCAGCTATGGTGGCATCTGGGGGTTCTGTAGCACAAGAACTTGGTGGTTTGGATGGTGTGATGGCAGCACAAAAGGAAAAAGATGCGAAGAAATCCGCATTTGCTCCATTGCAATTGCGTGCTAAGGCAGGAAAGAATAGCATCCAGCTTTCTTGGAAAAAGGTTGCGAAAGCAGATGGTTATATCGTTTATTATGGTATCTGTGGTAAAAAAGCGTTAAAGCAGCAGATTGTATCCAAGAAGAAATTAAAGGTAACCCTTCAAAAATTACAGGCGGACACCTATTATAAATGTCGTGTAGTGGCCTACAAGAAGAAGGGAAGCAAGAAAAAAGTATTGGCAATTTCTAAAAATGTATATAGCTGTGTCAAGAATTGTACTTACGGCAATCCAGAGAAAATTACTGGTGTAAAAGCAAAAATCACTTTGAAAAAAGGGAAAAAATTGATATTGCAGCCAACCGTAAAATATGATAAGGAAAATACCTTGATTTATAGAGCAGTTTCTTATGAAGTGAATCATAAAAAGATTGCGACTGTGAACAAGAAAGGCCTTATTACTGCAAAGAAGAAGGGCACATGTATTTTGTATGTTTACACACAAAATGGAATTTGTCAAAAAGTAAAAATCAAAGTAACACCATAATACAAAGAAACAGGACAGTCTCTGGCTGTCCTGTTGGTATTTTCGGAAGAAAAGACCTTGTGAAAAATTCGGAATTCTGATATAATATTACTGTAAATATAAAAACCAATATCAATATCATATAATATGGAGTATATTGCTTGATATACATAGTTTGCGAAATAAGAGTGTGATAGATATGGGTTTTAGAGGGAGGTAATGGTTATGGAAGGAAGCATCATTGTAGGACAATCAGGCGGACCAACAGCGGTAATCAATTCAAGTTTAGCAGGTGTAGTAAAGACTGCGAAGGATAGGGGAGCAAAGAAAATTTATGGTATGCTGCATGGTATACAGGGATTTTTAGATGGAAAATACGTGGATTTATCAGATTATATCCAGACAGAATTGGATGTGGAGATTCTGAAAAGAACACCATCTGCATATTTAGGCTCTTGCCGCTATAAGTTACCAGAGATTCATGAGAATACAGAAATATACGAACAGATTTTTGCATTGCTTGAAAAATTAGATGTGGAATGTTTTATTTATATCGGGGGTAATGATTCAATGGACACCATTCGTAAATTGAGTGATTACGCCATCATCAAAGGCTATCCACAAAAGTTTGTAGGTGTACCAAAGACTATAGATAACGATTTGGCGATTACAGATCATACACCAGGATACGGGAGCGCTGCAAAATACATCGGAACAGCCACCAAAGAAGTGATTCGAGATGCCATTGGTTTGGCATACGATAAAGATATCGTGACTATTATTGAAATTATGGGAAGAAATGCAGGCTGGTTGACAGGCGCAGCTGCTTTGGCAAAAGGAGAGGACTGTCCGGGACCGGATTTGATTTACTTACCAGAAGCATCTTTTGATATTCAAAAGTTTACCAAAAAAGTAAAAGATTTATTAAAGAAACAAAAGAGTGTTGTAGTTGCTGTTTCTGAAGGAATTAAGACCAAGGACGGCAAATATGTATGTGAATTGGGAAATGACAATGGTTATGTAGATGCCTTTGGACACAAGCAGTTAACAGGTACTGCGACATTCCTTGCCAATACCATTCAGGCAGAATTGGGTTGCAAGACCCGTGCCATAGAATTTAGTACATTGCAAAGAAGTGCAGCACATTTGGCATCCCGTACAGATATCAACGAAGCCTTTGCGGCAGGTGGTGCAGCAGTGAAAGCAGCATTTGAGGGTGACAATGGTAAGATGATTATTTTGAAACGTGTTTCTGATGATCCATATCAATGTACCACAGATGTGTATGATGTACACAAAATTTCCAATGTAGAGAAGTTAGTGCCAAAAGAATGGATTACCCAGGATGGAACTTATGTGAGTGATGAATTTATCAGTTATATTGAACCTTTGATTCAGGCAGAATTGATTCCATTGCCGGTAGAAGGTATTCCAAGACATTTGGTATTAGATTTAACAAAAAAATAATAGGATTTGTGGTAACATACCCAGCTTCACAATGTTTTTGGAAGCTGGGCATTTTATTCTTTGGATTGTCCTTTTACGTAGGACAGTACTTTTGGGGCATATTGGTTATAGCCATAATGCCCACCTTGTAGGGCTTGAAAGCGTAATCGGAGTGCGCGGGAATCTTTGCCTCCATGTTTCATGGCATAGGTAAGATAGCCGGATCCATAGTTATAGGACTGAATCAAAATACTGATGTCGTCACAGTCGGCAGGCAGGGCATCGTGTTCTATAATCGCTATGAAATGATTGATACCTGCTTTTACGGAAGCCTTTCCGCTTTTTCCCTGATAGCCTCGTACCTGCATCCAATTATTTGCGTCTCCGGCACCAAAACGACTTTCTACATAGCAGATGGATACCAGCAAGTCGATATAGCTCTCGTATCCTTTTTCATGTAGAATAGGACGAATATAATCACGCAAGGCTTTGGCCTCTTTTTTATAGGCGCCATGGTAAATGGGTGCTTTGGGATTATCATAAATATTACCGTCAATACAGTACTGTCCTGTAGCCATGGCAGGACTTTGATTGGCTTGTTTTTGAGAAAATGTGTGTTCGTGCGCAAAGTCTAAAGAAATGCTTAGTAAACCTGCATGCCATTCTGTCAGAATTAAAATGACAAAGGGTGCGCCGATTAAAAAAAGCCATTTGGTAAGTAACCATTTTATTCTCTCCCATTGATAATTTGGCTCTTTGGCATTCATTATTTATATTCCCTTCTCTATATAATTTGTTCAGGATGTAAAGCTATAAATTGCCAGCCCATTGGCAGAAATAGTCCCCCTTTATTTCCCTGAACGTTAATATTTTAACATAGTTAGAAATGTTTTGTCTAGTAAGGTGGTTGAGAAAAATTTACAAGTTTGATATACTAGAGAAACGGGGGAAATAAAAAGACTTGGGAGAATATACGAGTAATAGGAGGCAGAAAATGCATTTTTTATTTGAACCTTTGACGAAGTTGGAAGAATTTACAAAGGTAAAAGCATATATAGAGCACAACCAATTGCCAGTACATGTGACTGGCTGTTTGGATTCTCAAAAAAGTCATTTTATAGCAGCATTGGGACAAGAGACCAAGTTTAAAATTATCATTGCGGAAAATGAATGGAAAGCAAAGAATTTGTATGACGATTTGAAAATGTATGACAAGCAGGTTTACTTGTATCCTGCAAAAGATGTCTTGTTTTATCATGCAGATGTAAGAAGTAATGCCATTGTTAGACAAAGGTTACAGGTACGTAGGAGAATGCATGAGCAATTGCCAACTTATATTGTGACTACAATGGATGCCGGTATGGAGCATTTGCTTTCCATGGAAAATTGGGGACAACATGTATTTACCATTGCGGAAGCACAGATTCTGGACTTGGAAGTCTTACAAAAAAAATTAGTGGCCATGGGATATGAACGGGTAGACCAGGTGGATTCCAGTGGGCAGTTTGCAGTACGTGGAGGAATTTTTGATATTTTTCCTTTGACGGAGGAAACGCCTTTTCGAATGGAATTATGGGATGACGAAGTGGATACTATTCGGTCTTTTGATGTGGAGAGTCAACGTTCCATCGAGCGAGTGGAACAATTGACCATTTATCCTGCAACGGAAGTAGTGGTTACGAAAGCGCAGTTGGCTGAGGGAATAGAGAAAATGCGGAAAGTCTGCAAGAAACAGGTGGAAATTTTACGCAAACAGTTTAAAACGGAGGAAGCCCACCGACTACAAGAGGAGGTGGAGGAGCAGATTTCCCATATTGAAATTTATGGCGTCAGCGCAGGCTTAGAGACGGTCATGCCATTTTTCTTTCGGGAAACGGAAAGCTTCTTCTCTTATTTTTCCAATGCAGATAGTTTGTTTTTTGTAGATGAGCCTGCCCATGTAGAAGAACATACCAAGGCAGTGGAATTGGAATTTCGTGAAAGTATGTCCCATAGATTGGAGAAGGGATATGTACTGCCACAACAGACAGATATTGTGTTTTCTTATGAGAAAATCCAATCCTTGTTACACGACAAAGCTACGGTATTATTGAGTATGTTGGACTATGGACCTAAGGGTTGGAAATTAAAAGAAAAAGCAGATTTGATGGTAACTTCTGTACCTGCCTACCACCAGAATTTTGAAATGCTAATCAATGATTTAAAAGATTGGAAAGCCAAGAACAATAAGGTGGTTCTGTTTTCTAACTCTGTCAGTAGAGCCAAACGTCTGAGTGAGGAGCTGAAGCAATATCAATTGCCGGCCTTTTATAATGATGACCCTATGCGTTCGCTACAAAATGGGGAAATTATGGTGGTATATGGGAACTTGCATAAAGGTTTTACCTATCCCTTACTTTCTTTGGTGGTGATTTCGGAAAGTGATATGCTGGGAGAAAAAAAGGCGCGAAAAAAACCAAAGAAAAAGCAGTATGATGGCAGGTCCATTCAGAGTTTTACGGAATTAAATATAGGAGATTATGTCATTCACGAGAATCATGGAATTGGCGTTTATCAGGGTTTGGAAAAAATCACAATAGATAAAGTGGTAAAGGATTATGTGAAAATCACATATGCAGATGGTGGAAATGTTTATGTTTTGGCAACCGGTTTGGATGTGCTACAAAGATTTTCTTCTGTAGACGGCAAACGCCCTAAAATCGATAAATTGAATTCGAATGAATGGAGAAAAAATAAAAATAAGGCAAAGGCTTCGGTTCGTTTGGTAGCCAAGGAACTGGTGGAGTTATATGCCAAGCGGGAGGCCAAGAAAGGCTATGCATTCGCGAAAGATACCTCTTGGCAAAGAGAGTTCGAGGAAATGTTTCCCTATGAGGAAACCCAAGATCAGCTTCACGCCATCCAAGATACCAAGAAGGATATGGAAAGTGACAAAATCATGGACCGTCTAGTCTGCGGTGATGTGGGCTTTGGTAAGACGGAGATTGCCATACGTGCTGCCTTTAAGGCAGTGATGGATGGAAAACAGGTAGCCTTATTGGTGCCTACCACCATTTTGGCACAGCAACATTACAATACTTTCGTGCAAAGAATGAAGGAGTTTCCGGTCCGGATCGGTATGCTGTCCCGTTTTCGAACCAAGGCACAACAAAATAAAGATTTAGAGGACTTGCGGAACGGAAAGCTGGATATTGTCATTGGAACCCATCGGCTTTTATCCAAAGACGTGTCTTATAAACGTCTGGGCTTATTGATTGTGGATGAGGAACAACGTTTTGGTGTTACCCACAAAGAAAAGATAAAAATGCTGAAGGAGAACGTAGATGTATTGACCTTATCGGCTACGCCAATTCCCAGAACCCTGCATATGAGCTTGATTGGTATTCGGGATATGAGTGTTTTGGAGGAGCCACCGATTGACCGTTTGCCAATTCAGACCTTTGTGGTGGAACAGAATGATGAAATTGTGAGAGAGGCTATTTCGCGAGAATTGGCTAGGAATGGACAGGTATTTTATGTATACAATCGTGTTCAGCATATGGATGAAATTGCGAATTATGTGCAGGGCTTGGTGCCAAATGCCAGAGTTGCCTTTGCCCATGGTCAGATGCAACCTAGACAATTGGAAAAAATCATGTATGAATATATCAATGGAGAAATTGATGTATTGGTTGCCACTACAATTATCGAGACAGGACTGGATATTGCAAATGTAAATACCATGATTATTCATGATGCAGACCAATTGGGCTTATCTCAGTTATACCAGTTGCGAGGTCGAGTGGGTCGGACAAATCGGAGAGCCTATGCATTTTTGCTCTATCGCAAGAATAAAATATTAAAGGAAGTGGCTGAAAAACGTTTACAGGCAATGCGGGAATTTACAGAGCTAGGCTCCGGTTTCAAAATTGCCATGACAGATTTGGAAATTCGTGGGGCCGGCAGTCTGCTGGGGGAACAGCAACATGGACACATGGAAGCCATTGGTTATGATTTGTATTGTAAAATGTTGCATGAGGCAGTATTGGAGTTCAAAGATGGTATCATTGAAGAACATTTTGAAACTGCAGTAGATGTGGATTATGATGCCTATATTCCTGCTACTTATATGAGAAGCGAATATCAAAGATTAGAAATGTACAAGCGCATTGCAGATATAGAAAATGTAGAAGAATGGCAGGACATACAAGATGAGTTGATGGACCGTTTTGGAGAACTGCCTAAGGTAGTGGAAAATCTCTTGTCTGTGGTTTTGATTAAGGCAATGGCACATAAAATTTACATCAGTAAAATCAAACAACAAGGGACAGAAACCGTAGTATTTACCATGTATGAAAAGGCAAAGATTAACGTGGCAGCACTACCGGTTTTGATGGAGAAATATCCGAAGGTGTTACAAATTTCTACCCAAAAACAGATAATGGAGCTTACTTATCATTGGAATGTTGTCCGGGGCAAACAACCCAAAGGAAAGGTTTCCAGCAAAGTATTTTTTGAAAAGATGACAGCATTTTTAACAGATTTGTACGAGATTTTAAAAGAAAGGGAAGAACATGAAGAATAGAATAAAAAAATGGGCGGCTTATGGCATGGTAGCCTGTGTGTTGGCATCCAGTGTGGGATGTGGCGCAAAAAAAACAGAAAAGAAATTATCCACAGAGCAACTAGAGGCCAAGGAAGATTCCTGCTTGATGGCAGTGGGGGATCAGGAAGTGACGGTAAAAGAATTTTTATTTTATGTTTACCAATTGAAAAGCACTTATGATGCCAGTTTGTCTGCGGAAATCTGGAATTATGATTATGCGGAAGATAAAACCATAGAAAGCTATACCAAAGAAAGCATCTTGGAGGAAATTGCCCAGGTAAAAATCATTGTGGAAGAAGCCAAAAAACAAAAGGTTGCTTTGACGGAAGAAGAAGCAAATGAAGCAAGTGTGTTGGCAGGGCAGTGGCTGGAGGCTATGCCGGAAAGTGGACAAAGCTATGGATTTACCAGAAGTCTTGTTAGTCAGATTTACCAAGACCATGCCTTAGCAAAAAAAATGTATGATGTGGTGGCAGGAACCGTTGATACGGAAGTGTCCGCTACAGAAGCGAAAAATGATGAGGAAAAAGAGGCAGTTATCAAAAAAAGGGAAAAAGAAGCATTTGTAGAAGCATTTGCCGGTTGGAAAAAAGGAAAAAAAATCGTTGTAAGTAAACCTTTGTTACAGTCCATTTCTATGGAATAAGGACAATCGTGTGGGTTCCCGGTCAGTAGTTTTTTGGAAGCGCTGTTGGGAATCAGAGTAAAAATGCATCCGATTGCAAGCTGGCTAGAGCAGGGCAAAATTTTGCTATTGCATACATACTTTGGCATGCTTGCTATGAGATGTTGAGAATAAAAAACGCAGGTGAATCAATATGTTTGATAAAAATGAATTTATTGTCAGTAGTTCTTTTGGAATTTGCAAAGTAGAGAAGGTAACCAAATTGGTGGTGGGAAGAGAAAAGCAGATGGAGTATTATGTATTACAATCTCCGGCGGACAAAAAGAAAAAATCCTACATACCGGTCTCCCATCATGAAACGGTACTGCGCAAACCTATGACGGAGGAAGAGGCAAAAAACATACTGGAAAAAATGGTAATTTATGGCAAGGAAATAAAGGGTGAGACCAATTACACCTTGGAGGAAGGAAGACAGGTACTGGAAACCGGAGACCCTGAAAAATGGGGGCTGTTCGCCAGTTTTTACCTGAAAAAAAATCTGGAAATGGACCAGGAAAAAAGAGAAGTATTTGGGAAAATATGGGAAAATTTACAAGGAGAACTGGCCTTTGTGTTGAAAAAAAATTTAGAAGATATTAGACAGATGGCAGAGAATGGAGTAAAGTAATATAGGATAATTGTAAAAAAAGTAGCAAAGTTACAAAGTAGGAGGTTATTTTATGGATATTGAGGTTTTTCGTACAAGTAGTGAAGAAGAAAGAAAAAAATGTAGAAAGTTATTGTTAGACAGACATTTGTCTTATTCAGAAAAATGGGTGCGTATTCCTATGTTACAGAGACAAAAGCACCAGGGAAAAAAGGAAATGTGTGTATTCTATATCAATGATTTCTATGAAAATCAAAAAGAAGAATTGCAACGTATGTTACAGCAATCATAGATACCCATTAAAATAAAAGTATAGTTACAAGGGGAAAAATAATAGAATGGAAAAAATTTTGAAATATCTAAGTTACACACGTCTGATTGCAGGTAGCTTTTTGGGCGTGATTATCGTGGGGACTTGTCTTTTGATGTTGCCAATTTCTGGCAGGGGTGGACAGGCTACACCCTTTTTGCAAGCAGCCTTTACTGCTACAAGTTCGACTTGTGTGACCGGCCTTGCAGTATACGACACCTACAGTCATTGGAGTACCTTTGGGCAGATTGTGATTATTGCATTGATTCAGATTGGTGGTCTGGGCTTGATGACTTTTGTATGTCTGTTTTCAATCTTTATGAAGAAGCGAATCGGGTTACATGAACGTAAGATGATGATGGTTTCTTCGGGAAATATGCGTTTAAGTGGCGTGATTCAATTGGTTCGTTCCATTGCAAAAATCACCTTTATCTGTGAGGGATTGGGTGCTTTGGTTTTGTTTTTTGCCTTCCTGCCTAAGATGGGAGTGGGAAAAAGCATTTACTACGGTATTTTTCATGGAATTTCCGCATTTTGTAATGCAGGGTTTGACTTGTTTGGTTATCGACAGCCGGACAGTTCTCTTGCAACAGTGGAGCAATGTCCGGAGATTATGCTTCCTTTGGCAGTTTTGATTGTCGTAGGCGGATTGGGTTTTCAAGTATGGAATGATTTGTTGCAGAATCGTCACCATTTTAAACAGTATTCACTACATACGAAGATGGTATTGACAACCACAGCTATATTGTTATTGGGAGGCAGTTTCCTATATTTGTTATTTGAACATAAGGGACATATGGCAAATTTATCTGTAGGACAGCAGGTTTTATCGGCAGGATTTATGTCTGTAACCACCAGAACAGCAGGTTTTGCAGGCTTTGATTTGACAAGATTATCGGTTTCCGGTAGTTTGCTGACTATGATTTTAATGTTAATTGGTGGTAGTCCGGGCTCTACTGCCGGCGGAATGAAGACTACCACTCTTGCGGTTTTGGTATTGTCCATGATTGGCATGGCAAAAGGAGAATCGGACATTACTGTATATAAAAGAAGGCTCAACAAGGATTTGATTAAGCATGCGGCAGTGATTTTCTTTGTCTATGTATCCACCGTTTGTTGTGCAACCATGCTTATTTGTGCTTTGGAACCGGTATCACTACAAACGGTCTTGTTTGAGACTTGTTCTGCTTTAGGGACTGCCGGTTTGACCCAGGGGTTGAGTGGCATGGCATCTGCACCGACTTTGTGCATTTTAATGTTGCTGATGTATGGCGGCAGAATTGGTGGTTTATCCTTGCTGTTGGTATTTGCAGAGAGAAAGACGGAACCAGCAACGAAACGTCCGGCAGAACGTTTGATGTTGTAGATCTTGTGGCAAGGTGCACAGCAGGGTCGGTTGCTTTTGGTAAGAGATGCGCAATGTGAAAGCGTTGCAGTTATGAGAAAAGATAAAATGGAGGCATATATGAAAACAATATTGGTGATTGGTATGGGAAAAATGGGGCAGCATTTGGCAAGAAAAATGCAACAGCTGGGAAATGAAGTCATGATTGTAGACAAATCAGAGCAGATTATTCAGGAGTTGGCTCCGGAATTTAAAGATTGTTTTGCAGGAGATTGTGCAAACGAAGGGGTTTTGCGCTCTTTGGGAATCAATAATTTTGATTATTGTTTTGTGGCAATCGGGGAAGAATCCTATGCCTCTTTGGAAATTACCAGTTTGTTAAAAGAATTGGGGGGCAAATGTGTGGTTGCCAATGCAAATAGTAGCAGACAGGCAAAATTTTTAAAGAGTGTGGGAGCAGATGAGGTATTTTTTCCAGAAAAGGAAATTGCAGATAAATTGGCAGTTCGTTACAATTCAGAAGCAATTTTCGATTATGTAGAATTAACCTCTGATTATGCTATATTTGAGGTGGCTATTTTAAAGCAATGGGTTGGAAAAACCATTATGCATTTAGATATTCGAAAAAAATATCATGTCAATATTATTGCCATTAAGAAAGGGGAAAAAATTGATGCATTACCAGGGGGAAATTATGCATTTGAAGAGGGAGATCATATCTTGGTAATTGGAGAAACCAACCATGTTTTTGACTTGGCAAAGGCAAGTGAAAAGTAACAAAAAAAGTTACAGAATGGAAAAAAGTGGAAAAAGCGGTGGCGAAAAATATCTAGATATATAGAAAGTAGGAAATTGATTGACAGCACTTTCGTCTTGTAGGTATAATGAAAGTGGGAGAAGGCATATTGTGTATATCAAAGTGAATTGCAACGCAGTGTTCTTGTTTTTGTAATGCTAGCTTGTTATTCAGATTCTGCCCAAAAGAATTGCTTATCTATAGGGGTGGATTGCAAGCAGATCTGCCATGTAATAATGAGAAATACTGTAACAGAGAGGGTGCAAAATTGTTACGGTGCGTGCTAGTGGAATGCCGTAGCTTATGAAGCAACAGTAAGGATTCTAATAGCGAAAGAGAGGGTGTTGAAAATGGAAAATATTTTTATTGTGGAGGCGGATTTAAGAAAAACAGAAGCATTCGTAGAGGCATTGGATGGAGAGTATAAGATTTCTTTCTATCATACTTGGCAAGAAGCCAAAGTGGTTTTGCAACACAAAATTCCAGGCATGATTGTCATTGAAGATTGTAAGCCAGAGGTAGATGTGTTGGCTGTATTGGACTGGCTTCACAGAATCGATGTGTTAGCCCATGTGCCAGTTGTGGTATTTTCTGATGGACAGGATGAAACATTTGAGAGCAAGTGTATTCGGTTAGGGGCTGCAGATTTTATTTTCAGGCCGTGTAGTAAAGTGGGGATTCGATCGAGGGTCAAACGAGTATTGGCAATGGAAAAGTACGAGAAGAAGATGGTACAGGAAATTGCCGGCGTAGATGAGATGCTGGATATGGCAAAACGAGATCCTCTGACGAAATTGTGGAACCGCAATTACGGAGAGCAGACCATCAATACATTTTTATCAGAGCGCAGAAATCATGGTGCCCTTTTGATGATTGACATGGATAATTTTAAAGAGATCAATGACAGCTACGGACATATTGTGGGAGATGAAGTCCTGGTTGAGTTTGCAAATACCTTGCAGGCTTTGACAAGAAAAGATGATGTTGTTTGTCGAATGGGTGGAGATGAGTTTGTTGTATTTCTAAAAGATGTTAACGTGCATTCCGTTATTATAGAAAAAGTAGAACAAATTATGGTTACCTTGGAGGAACGCATTTCCAAACCAAACAATGGTGGACAAATTAGTGTTTCTACCGGTATTGCCGTATCACCAATAGATGGCAGAAGTTTTAATCAGTTATACCAGAATGCAGATAAAGCCTTGTATTATGTGAAGCAGAATAGCAAAGGCGCATATCTTTTCTTTAGTGAAGAAGGTTCTTTGGAGGCGCGTCATTTAAAACAGAAAAATACACAGGTAGATTTGGATCATTTGAAGTGTTTTATTCAGGAAGTGGGTTACAAGAAAGGTGCTTATCAGGTAGAATATGATGGATTTAAAAAGATTTATCGTTTTATTGCACGTTGTATTGGTAGAACCAAACAGGAAGTGCAGACCGTTTTGTTTACCTTAAAGAGTGAAAAAGACACTTTGCCGGATATGCAGGAGATTATTTTCTCTATGGATAATCTCAAAAATGCAGTCCATGAATCCATCCGTCGAGGTGACGTGGCAACCAACTACAGCAATAGTCAGTTTGTTGTTATTTTGATGGATTCATCCTTAGAAAATGCAGATATGGTTGCCAATCGTATTTGCCAGAAGTACAATCAATTACATTCGTATAGTCCGGATATTGATTTGACCTATGATATACAAAGTGTCACTGCAGCACCATTATGCAATGACTTTTAGCATGCAGTCAGGGAAATATAAGTGTAACTGGATTGCTTGCAGGCTAAGTGATACTTATATTTTTATGGATGTTTGGCAGATGCCAAAAATGTATAAAGTGACCAGCCAAAAAGAAAAAAGAAGCAGGGAAAAAAGATGAATATAAAGATGACCATTGCCTATGATGGCAGCAGATTTTTGGGTTGGCAGAGATTACAGGGGGAAAATAAAAAACGTTCCATTCAAAGTATTTTGGAGTGTACCCTCAGTGATTTGCTGGAGGAGGATATTAAGATTATCGGTTCTGGCAGAACAGATGCAGGGGTGCATGCCTTGGGACAGGTGGCTAATTTTCACTTGTCGAAATCTAAAGTTTTTGAAGGGGATAAAGAAAGAATAGAACGCATACAATCGAGTGGGGGCAGCCCACTCGATTCTTTCTGTTTACAGATACAAAAGAAGATGAATCAATCTTTGCCGGAAGATATTCGGATTCGGAAAGTGGAGCTGGTAGAAAAAGGATTTCATAGTCGATTTGATGTAAGTTGGAAAACCTATTGCTACCGCATAGATCGAAGAAGTGTACCACAGGTTTTTACAAGAAAATATACCTATTGGTATCCGGAGCCACTTGCCATTTCAGAAATGGAAAAAGTGGCAAAAGCCTATTTGGGAAAGCATGATTTTTCTGCCTTTTCTACACTGAGACCAGATCGAAAAAAGAAGGGGAATTTGCAGAAGGATACCTTTCGGACTATTTTTGCCTGCGACCTGATTCAAAAGAAAGAGGAATTGTGGGTATGCATACAGGGAGATGGATTTATGTATCATATGGTGCGGATTTTGGTTGGCACCATGTTGGAAGTTGGGCAAGGAAAAAGAATGTTACCGGAAGTAGTGGAGGCATTACAAGGTGGTAAACGCATGGAAACAGGTATCTTACTGCCGGCACAGGGCTTATATTTGCAGGAAGTTGGTTACGCAAAAGGAATAAAAAAGAAGTGAGGATGTTTCATGATACGGGAAATAATAAAAAATATCGAAGCAGGAAAAGAGATACGAAAAAATTTAATTGCCTTGAAGGAGGCGTGTAAAGAAGGAGCGGGACGACATGGCATTTTATATGCCTTACAAAATGATGTAGAAATGTTTTACCGCCTGCTTTCAGATACAGACGCTAAGGTGAGAAAAAATGCTGCGATTTTACTGGGACAACTAGGTGTACAGGAAAGTCTTTCTTATTTGTTTGAGGCTTACCAAAAGGAAGAGACCCTATTTGTCAAAAGCAGTTATCTCAAGGCAATGAGAGAGTTGGATTACCGTAAATATCTGGACTTTTTTGCCAAACGTTTAGAAGCCTTGACAAATATGGAACGTCTGCCGGAAAATAGAAAACATATCGCAGAGGAAATGCGGATTTTACAGGAAATGTTATTGGCGGTGCAGGGAGAAAAAAAACATACCTTTACAGGTTGGAAGCAGGTTAATTATATGATTTTGCTGACCAATCGCGACCATCGGGAAATAACAGCAGACCAGTTGAAGAGCCACAGACCGAAGTTATTTTTAGCCGGTGTACAAATCAAAACCACAGATTTGCAAGCGGTATATCAAGTGAGAACTTTTTCCGAAGCCTTGTTTGTATTGCCGGATTGTCCTACGGTATCGGTGCCACAGGAGGCCAGTCTGGAGGAACGGGCAATTGCAGTGGGAAGTCAAATTGTAGACAGTAGTTTTCTTACCTTTCTAAAAGAGCGACACAAAGGAGACGGACCATTTTATTTGCGTTTGGAATGTAAAAATAAAATGGATTTAAAGCAAAAGAGTCGATTTGCAAAAAAATTGGCGGCGGTGATCGAAGAAAAAAGTAAGGGGGCTTTGCGCAACAGTACGTCTCATTATGAGCTGGAGCTACGCTTGGTGGAAAATAAAACCGGCAACTTTAATATGATGGTGAAACTATACACCTACGAAGATCCTAGATTTGCCTATCGCAAGGAATCCGTAGCAACCAGTATACAGCCTGCCAATGCAGCTTTGGTCATGGCATTGGCAAAACCTTATTTCAAGCCGGGTGCACAGGTTTTGGATCCGTTCTGTGGGGTAGGTACCATGTTAATTGAACGCAGTCAAATAGAAACCACCGGCGATCTATATGGGTTGGATTTATATGGACAAGCCATAGAAGGTGGAAGGGAAAATGCAAGTTTAGCAAATGTACGAATCCAATTTATCAATCGTGATTTTTTTGATTTTCGACATAGCTATTTATTTGACGAAGTGGTTACCAATATGCCAAGGGTAATTGGAAAGAAGACCCAAGGAGATATTATGGAAATTTATACAAAATTTTGGGCAAAGATTGGAAAACATCTCGAAAAAAATGGAATCATAGTCATGCATTGTTACGACAAGGAAATTTTTGAAAAGACGATTCCAAAGACGAGATTCGAAGTAAAAGAAGTATTTACCCTTTCTCAAAAAGAGGGAGCCTATTGTATGGTGGTGCAGTATGTTTCTTAAGGGCTGCCTGAACATGTAAATATGGAGTATTGGGGTGGTTGACAAGGGGGTGCAATGCATATAGGTGAGCTGCCTGATGTTGCGAAAATATGGAGTACCGGTATGATTGGCTAGGAGGGCTGGTAGATGCAGGTAAGTAGCCTGCACATGCAAAAATATGGAGTACCGGTATGATTGGCTAGGAGGGCTGGTACATGCAGGTAAGTAGCCTGCACATGCAAAAATTGGAGTACCGGCATAATTGGCAAAGGGGTGCTTGTACAGCAGGTCAGCTTACTGACAATACGAGATATAAAAGTGATAGAAGCTAGGAAGGAAGATAGAGCATATGGACAAACAGGAAAAAAGTTTTCATAAAATCATGGCAGTTTTTTATTTGGTGATTATTTTAGTATTTATTGGCTTTAAGGTATATCAAAATAGTAATCATGGGGAGAAAACCACCAATCAGGTTACCACCAGTGCAACACCTGAAAGTACGGCAAATACAGGGCAAAAATAAATGAAGATGACGATTACTGCGTCATCACTATATAGGAAATAGAAAAAGGTGTTAGTTTTTACGACTTTCTCTACACAATAGAGAGTCGCGAAAACTAACACCTTTTTTTTATGTAATAGGAAATTGCGATGCAATTTCCTATTACATAAAAAATGCTCCGCGAGGATGCGCAGACCGCGGAGATGGAGTTAATTGCTACGCAATACCGCGGTCGCGCTAGAGTTTTGCAAGCAAAACTCTTTGTTCTTTTGAAAGTGTGCTATAAACTTCCTGCAGAACCATGCCCCGCAGGGGTTACTTTAAAATGCATTCAAAATAAATTGTAATCCGCCATAAGAAATCAAATCCATAATAATGGTGGCAAGTACCACACCGATGAGGCAGGCCAGCATAGCTTTCTTGATATCAAACTCCAATAAGGCAGCAATTAGAGAGCCTGTCCAGGCACCAGTGCCCGGTATAGGAATACCTACAAATAAAAACAAAAATGTAAATTCGCCTCGGTCTGCACCGGCAGATTTCTTAGAGGCACGTGTTTCTAGGGCTTCTACAATTTTGCGGGTATATTTAAACTTTTTCATAACCTCAAAGATTCGTTTAATGAAAAGCAAGATAAAAGGAATAGGAATTAAATTACCCACAATACAAATCAGGTTAGATTTCCATAGAGGAATTTTCAATAAAGAAGCAATAAAAATTCCACCACGAAGTTCCACCAATGGAAGCATAGATACAAAGAAGATAAAGAGTTCCTTTGGCATAAAACTTCCCAAATACTGATTATACAGATCTACAAGCGCCTGTTGCATAAAAAAACCTCCTATGATTTCCTATGTTCTCTCGGAATCTCCTTTATTCTATAATTTCGGCTATATTTTCCTTGGATTTTCTCCATTTCCTCGTCGTACACACCGTGTACGCACTGCGGGAATGTCGTTATCCAAGAAAAATCTATCTCGAAATTCTTGTATAAAAAGACTCCGAGAGAACATTCCTATGTTTTCTCGGCATTCTTGTATAAAAGTTTCCGAGAGAACATGAATATGTATGCTCAAGATTTTTTGTTAAAAAAATTGAGCCAACATTTACAATTTTTTCAATCTTTTTTACCATACCATAAACCAAGAGAAGTAGCAAGACAAATATATAAAAATCGTGTAACCCGTCAGAGTTTCCAGTGGATTTGTAAGTATTTTGTAAGGATTTATGGTAAAATGTATGGTAAGATAAAATGCATGGGAGGAAATGAAAGATGCAAGAGAAAATTTTAGTTGTAGATGATGATAAAACAATTGCTGATTTAGTAGAGATTCATTTGGTGAGTGAAGGTTATGGGGTCTTAAAGGCCAATAATGCAAAAGATGGTTTGGAACTTTTTTATGCGGAAAATCCGAAATTATTGATTTTGGATATTATGATGCCGGATATGACAGGTATGGAGATGTGTGAAATTGTGCGCAGGACCAGTAATGTGCCAATTATCATGTTAAGTGCCAAATCCACAGATTTGGATAAGATTGTAGGGTTACAAAATGGTGCAGACGATTATGTAACCAAGCCTTTTAATCCTTTGGAATTGATGGCTAGAGTAAAATCACAACTTCGTCGTTATACAGAATTTAACATACAAGAAAAAGTAGAAGAAAAACACGAAATCAGGTTGTCGGATTTATATATTGATTTAGATAATCATCGGGTAATTGTCTATGAAAAAGAGGTAAAATTGACCCCGATTGAATTTAAGGTCTTGGTGTTGCTGGCTTCTCATCCGGGAAAAGTATTTAGTACGGATGAAATTTTTGAACAGGTTTGGAATGAAAAAATGTACGAAGCCAACAATACGGTTATGGTGCATATTCGTCGCTTGCGTGAAAAAATCGAATTGAATCCGAGAAATGCAAAATTAATCAAAACAGTATGGGGAGTGGGGTATAAGATTGAGGAGTAAGAGATTTGATAGTATACGATTTCAAATATTATTGTATAGTTTATTGAGTATTGTATTGGCCTTGTGCGTTGATATTGCTGTGGTAGGTGTGATTTACGTTGGGGTAGGCGTTGTTATCAAACAACCGGAGGAAAAAAAGCAAATGACCCTACAGGAATATCAGGATGTGAATACTTCCAATGCGAAAAATATTCCACAGCAAACGGAACAAATTCATTATGAAATCAATGTGCCTTTCTTATCTTTGTGCTTGCTTTTGTCTCTTATTTTGGGACTTGCCTTATTTTTCTCTTTCTTTCAAATGTTTACAAAACGGTTGATTCAGCGTGTGCAGGAGATTTCCGATGGCATTGATGAAATTACCAGGGGAAATTTAAACAAGGTTATAGCAGTGGAGGGTACAGATGAGTTTGCCAATATTGGAGAAAAAATCAATGGTATGGTGGGGGAAATCCGACTATTGATGGAAAATGAGAGACAGTACGAAAGAGAGAAAGATGCTTTGATTACCAACGTGGCCCATGATTTACGAACCCCTTTGACCACCATTATCGGTTATCTGGATTTGGTGCGTGGCAAGAAGGATTTGGATCCGGAAAGTCGAAATCGGTATATCACTGTGGCATATGATGGTGCGAAGCGCTTGGAAAAACTCATTGAGGATTTATTTGAATTTACAAAAGTAGGTGCCGAGAGGTTTCAGGTACATTTGACTGCTTTTGATTTTCGACGTTTTATGTCACAAATGGTAGAAGAATTTTACCCGAATTTTGAGAGTGCCCAATTGCGTTGTCAATTAGATTTGCAATTGGAGGAGCCTATAATTGAAGCAGATGCGGATTTATTGGCACGAGGCATTAGCAATTTGTTCAGCAATGCGGTCAAATATGGAAAAGATGGAAAATTGTTAAAAGTAACGGCAAGAAATGAAAATAACTACATTGTCTTATCTATTATCAATTATGGAAAAATTATTGCTCCGGAAGATTTGGAGCACATCTTTGATAAATTTTTCAGAGGAGAAGCCTCCCGTTCTACAGAAACTGGTGGAAGCGGTTTGGGACTAGCCATCGCAAAGAAGGTAGTTTTACTGCATTATGGAAAGATTACCGTATCCAGTGATTATCACGGAACAGTATTTACCATATCCCTACCACGAAAACATCAGGAGCAGGGAGAACAGATGGAACAGCAAGAATAAATTGGAGGATGAAAACGTATATGCGAAGTTGTAAAACGATTAGCAAAATACTAGTAGGGATATTGCTATGTCTTTGTGGTTTGGGTTGCATTTCATGGAATGTAGTAACAAAGGCAAAAGAACAACGCCTGAGGCAAATCGATATGCAGGTTACCATAGGCTTTGATGACAATAAAGTAAAATTGAGTCGGGAAAATACGGTTCATGTCAAAGTCTTCAATCATGAAGAAAAAGATATTTCCGGCTATGTATCTGTGTCTGGGGTGGTGGAAGATGATGAGGCCAGCAATGAAGCACGAACCTATATCAAAGTGAAGGCAAATGACACTAAGACCGTAGATATTCCAATCTACCTGTGTTTTGATTTGGATTGGATTCTGGTATCTGTTTATGACAGCAAAGGTAAATCGCTATGTACCAGCCAGCTTGCCCTACAGAATTCCAGTGCAAACGATATTGTGTTGGGTGTATTGGGAAAAAATAAAGATGATTACAAATATTTGCAGTATCAGTTGGTGGATCAAATCATGTTTTTTTCTCAAAAAACATTTCCTACTACTTCTTATGCACTAAGTTGTACGGATATTTTACTCTGTGAGAAGGTTTCCTTGGACAAGTTGGATTATACGCAATTAGATGCCATTAAAAAATGGATTGCAGATGGTGGAACTTTGATTTTGGCAGATGCTTTTTCTAAGAACGGTGTGAATTTACAGCAGCTGGGATATGGGTATACCACAGAAAAGATTTGCCGAAAAAAATGCAATAAAACCATACAGGAAGATGGGATAAAGGCATACCAAATTCAGATGTACCAAGGGAGTATTGTGGTATTTCCCAATGCATTAGCAGAAAAAGTTTACGGTAAATCGAAGGGCTGGGATCAGATTTCCCACACGTATGTGAATATCATAAAGCAAGGATACGGCAGAAATATGGAAAAGCATAGTTATGCGGATTATTTTGACACAGGCTCTGTAGGAAATATTGATACTACAGTAGCTGTGGATGATTTGCCAAGAATTACGGTAGTTGCTGTATTATTGATTGTCTATATCTGCGTGATTGGTTTTGGCTTACGTTGGTATTTATTGAAGCGGGACCGTTTGGAATATATATGGATTTACCTGCCGATTTGTGCCTTCTGTTTTGTGGCTATCGTATTTGGAATCGGTTCCAAGACTCGTATCAGGGGTGTGCATATGGATTATGGCAATATAGCAGAATATTCACAGGAATCCAACGTGGTAAAAGTGGAGTCCAACATGAAGTTTTATACGGCTTCCAATAAGGATTATCGTGTGCGTATCCCTGAGGGTATGCATGTTTGGGCCTATAGCCAGTTTGAGTGGAACAGCAATTCTATTACCTATAATCCGGATTGGAAAAAGAAGATTATACATGAAAATATGGAAAAAGATACCTATTTGACTTTTACACAGAATCGTGCTTTTGAAAAAAGAAGTGTACATGGAAGTTATGAGGTTACCAAGCAGGGCAACTATACAGCAAATCTGTCTTGTAAATTAAATGCCTATAGTGGAACCATAACCAATGAGATGGGGTGTACCATGCAACAGGCAATTCTGCTGGCAGGAAAAAAAGTATACTTATTGGGAGATATTCCGTCTGGTGTTACAATTTCTGTAAACGAGAAATTGCCCCATACCAATTTAAATTGCATAGAATTATTGAATACGCATTCCAAGGTGAGAAGTTGGTTCTTGTTTGGGGATAAAGACAAAGAACAACAGGATAGATATGCTTCAACAGACTATTTGGGAATTGTATTGAATTATTTGGATCGGGGTTCCGGGGTTTCCAATTTATTGGAACCCAAGATTTTATGTATTTTAGACCAAAACTATGATTCTGTTTCTGATTGGCATATTAAGACCAATGGAAAGACCTTGTCTTCCTGTTTGGTGCAGGTAGATTACCAAGACAATGGAGAAACATTTTTGCCGGATATCATTGCCACTTGTAAAGACGCCAGTCTGGGTACAGAATTAAATTGGGTCGGCAGTGAGAATACCCCAATTAATATTCAGTTTCATTCTGGAGAACGGGTGACGGGCATTTATTATCAAAAAGAAATGAATACCATTAATAAGACAAAAGAAGATAAAAATAGCTTTGAGATGAAACGCTTTGATGGCATGATTCAGATGTACAATTATGTAACCGGACGTTATGAAACGGTAATGAATGATTTGTCAAAAGACCAATCCGTAACAGATTTATCAGAGTATATCAATAAAAAGAATGTTATGCGATTGCGTTTATTGGTAGACAAAGAAGTGTATGTAGATGACGAAATTATGCCAGTTTTATCAGCAACTATAAGAAAGGAATAGAAATCCAATGATAGAGGTAGAAGCGCTAAGTAAAAGTTTCGGAAAAGTGACAGCTTTAAATGGATTGCGTTTTTGCGTAGAAGAGGGGCAATTGTATGGAATTGTAGGTGCTTCCGGTGCAGGAAAAACGACACTGGTGCAAATATTAGCCGGATTGCTGCGTGGGGACAGTGGAACGGTATATTTGGATGGAATTGATGTGCAAAAACAAAGAAAAAGCATAAGAAAACTTGTATCCTATATGCCGGCTGCCTTTGGCGTATATGATAATTTGCGGGTCAAAGAGTATATGGAGTTTTTTGCAAATGCCTATGGATTTTACGGCAAGAACGAAAAAGCCTGTATACAGGAAAAGCTGGATATGGTCGGTTTGCTGGAAAACTCTTGGCAATATGTAGATCGCTTATCTATAGAAGATAAGAAAAAATTATGTTTGGCACGTTGCTTACTGCCAAATCCCAAGGTATTGCTACTAGATGAACCAGTGTTGGGGTTAGATGAAATTTCCAAAGTGGAATTTAAGCGGATTTTGGGACAGTTATCCGTAGAAGGAAAGACGGTATGTCTCACCACAAAAAGTTTAACGGAGCTAAAAGAAGTCTGTACCAATATCGGCATACTCAAAGATGGAAAAATGTTTGTAAGTGGTGGATTACAAGAAGTAATCTCGCAATTGAATCAGGCAAATCCATTGGTGGTAGATTGTGTGGCAGGACAAGAGTTTGCTATGGCATATTTGAAAAAAAATCCTAAGGTGGAAACCATTTCTGTTCATGGGAAAAAGATTTATATTGGTTTCTCTGGGAATGAGATGGAAGAAGCAACTTTATTGCAGGAATTACAGGGAGAGGGGACTATGATTTCCAGTTTTTCCAGAGTGGATGGAGATTTGGAACACCTCATTGCTGGTTTCTGTAACAATGCAAGTGAGTAAGAGCAATAGGAAAAGATGGAAAGGTGTGTATTATGCGAAATCCGATTTTTAGAAAAGAAATGCGAGAAATTGCCAGAAGTCCCAAGCTCGTATGGGCAATTACCATATTGAATGTTGCATGGGCCTTGATAGGCGTCTGCATGCTTCGTGTTTATTTTTACAGTGATGGAGAACGGATGCTGGTAGATTATTCCATGATTCTCAATATCTATTATATTTTATTGTGTGTGCAATTGGGAAGTATGGCCTTTATCTTACCGGGAATGACAGCAGGAGCCATTGCAGGAGAGATTGAGAAGCAAACCTTATCAGCCTTATTAACCACTCCTTTAGGACCTTGGCGTATTGTGGTTGGAAAACTACACACAATCGTATTTAATGTGGGATTGTATTTGATCTCCGGCTTGCCAATTCTGGCTATTATCTTTTTTGTGGGTGGTGTCAGTTTAAAAGATTTGGCACAATATGTTGTATATGTGTTTGTGTTTGGATTTTATATGGGGAGTATTGGCGTCTGCATTTCTTCTCTGGTAAAAAACACCATCTTGTCTCAAATGCTGACTTATGGTGCTTTTGTCATGGTTTGTGCATTAAATATAGCTGTAAATTGGCTGGTGTATATGTTACAATTGCCATCCGGTACCATATTGCAATACGGAAAAATCTTGGTATTGGGACTGATTAATCCCATTGACAGTATGGCAAGTATGCTGGCACAACAAATGGGGCGTGACGATATTTACAACAGCGTATGCCTTCTGCACATGAATAAAGATAGTGTATGGGTGAAACATGTAGATTCTGCTACTTGGTTTTGGATGAGTGCGGGAGTGCAGTGTATCATATCCATTGTTTTAATGGTTGTTTCGACTTATGCTTTGTGCATGCCCTCCAAAAAGAAATCCGAATGAACGTGTAGACAAGAACAGCCCCCGCCTATAAAACAATTATAGGTGGGGGCTGTATGCAATAAATCGCGTTTTTTATGTAATAGGAAATTGCGATGCAATTTCCTATTACATAAAAAACGCGACCCGAGGATGCGCAGACCGCGGAGATGGAGTTAATTGCTGCGCAATACCGCGGTCGCGCTAGAGTTTTGCAAGCAAAACTCTTTG
>JAFORL010000086.1 GCA_017393285.1 Lachnospiraceae bacterium | reverse complement strand
GGTTTGGCATTCTTTTCTTTGGTTTGGCAATATTTGCCCTTTGTTTCCTGTATCGTCTTTATACAGGCTATGATAAAAAAATACTAATAGAAGTATTGCAAACCTGGGGTATTTTATTATTATTGGTATTGCTTTTGGCTGGTCCACAATTATATTATTGGACTTTCTCCCAAACTGGAAACAGTGGATTTTTACAGTCCCATTTTAATTGGGACAACTCTTGGAATCAATACATCTGGTTCTATGCAAAGAATATTGGTTTGGCATTCTTTTTACTGATTCCTGGTACACTCATAGCCAAAAGGGAAAATTTAAAAATTGCCTCACCATATCTGCTCATTTTCTTTGTAGCGGAATTGATTCAATTTCAACCAAATACCTACGATAACAACAAGCTGTTATTTGTAGGTTATGCATTGATTTGTGGACTATCTGCGGATTGTCTTCGTCGTATGTTTCAAGCACGTTGGAATATGATTGCAAAAATTTTAGTAGGGGTTGCTTTTGCATTTTTGGCATTCACCTCTTCCTTTTTGACACTTGGTCGTGAATGGGTTTCCGACTATGAAATTTACCCTGCAAGTGAAGTAAAAGCCTGTAAATATATTACAGAAAACACTTCGCCGGACGCAGTATTTTTAACAGCTTATACCCATAACGAATCCGTTGTATGTCTAACTGGTCGAACCGTAGTTATGGCAATGGAAAATCTATTAGGTGGCGCATATGGATTTGATTACGGACAACGCAAACAAGATGTGATTGATTTTTATGCAGACCCTGTTAATCATATGGATTTTGTAAATGAATATCAAATTGATTATATCTTTATCAGTAATACAGAACGTGGAACGATAGAATCCATCAATGAGGCAGCAATTGCAACGATTGCAGATTGCATTTATGCACAAGACGATGTGTGCATTTATCAAATCCGAAAATAAACGGACATACCTGCTTCTAACGGACAGTTTTCGACTGAAATCATGTCCGTTAGGGGTTAAAGCCAAGGTCACAAAACGAGTATGCAAGGCTTCCCCGCACAAACAAGCACCTGAAAGGTACAATGTTTGCGTAAATGAAAGCTACTGCATCTCTGTAATACAAGAATCAAATAGGGCTGTTGCACAAAGAAGGCAACAGCCCTATAAACTACCGTTTTTTATGTAAATCACGATAGGCGGAAACTGCTGATTGATCCATAAACATAAGAAAGAAACCCATTCCCAAAAAGAACACACTTAACCAAATGGTTTTTACCTGTAAATATGGCATACATTTACTTCCTAGAACAGCGCCAAGTGTAAAGCATACAATAATACCATAGTAAAGCAAACTGGCATGCAACGCACTTTTCTTTCTGGTATCCAAAAAGTCACACATATTTTGTGTTGCACTTCTCAAATTTCCAATACACATGGTTGTCGCCATTCCTTTCCCATGAATTTTCCGGAATGATTCTACCTGAATTCCACAGGCTAAAGAAGTCAGACTATTGGCTAATAAATTATATCTGGTCGGAATGAAACCGACAAAGAGCAAAATAATGGCTTCCATAAATACCGCATACTGCCTCCAGTGTAGCATTTTTTTCAAACGAATTCTCGCAAAATCCGCCAACATGATACCGATAGAAAATGCTAAAATGGGACAAGCATACTGCATTGCCTGACTAAAATTTCCTTCCGATAAAGAAACGCCAAATAACAAAATATTACCGGTTTGCGCATTGGCAAATACCTGCCCTCGAAAAAGGTAGGAATATGCATCCATAATGCCACCGGATATTGCCATCAAAATGCCTAGCTCTATAGACTCTGATATTTGATTTGTCTTCATAATGTTCCTCCCCATGTAGTTTCTAAATTCGTAACAGTCTTACCCTGGGCAAAACTGTTACAAAAAGTCAGCCTGCAGTCCCTGAAGCCTTCACCATGGAATCATACCTTGATCAGACACAAATCTTTAATTACTTCACCAGCAGCAATCAAGCCGGCAACAGACGGCACGAAAGCGATACTGGCTGGCACGCTTTTTGTCGAATTCGGACTCTTTCCAGCTTCTGATGTTTCTCCAGCACTGCCATGTAAATCTGTAAATGGCTGTCTTGCCTTTTCTTTCGAGTATACCACCTTTAATTTCTGAATACCACGCTTTTTACATTCCTGTCGCATTACCCGTGCCAAAGGGCACATGGAGGTCTTGTGAATATCTGCCACCTCAAACTGTGTGGGATCTAGTTTATTTCCCGCTCCCATGCAACTTATGACTGGCACATTTGCCTTCTTCGCATTTTGAATAATCTCCAACTTTGCAGTGACCGTATCCACAGCATCTACTACATAGCTATAAGTCGAAAAGTCAAAGGTATCTGCATTTCCTGGCAAATAAAAGCATTTTCTCACTTCGACTTTCGCTTCTGGATTGATATCCAAGATTCGCTCTTTCATAACATCAACCTTGTATTGTCCAATAGAACTTCTTGTAGCAATAATTTGTCTATTCAAATTCGTCATAGAAACGGTATCACTATCTACAAGTACAAAAGAACCAATACCACTTCTCACTAAGGCTTCTACTACATATCCCCCTACGCCTCCAATGCCAAAAATTGCTACCTTGGCTTCTGAAAGCCGCTGCAAATTTTCTGTTCCCACCAATAACTCTGTTCTGGCAAATTGATGCAACATATCTCTTTCCTCGTTTCTATCTACTATCTTCTTTCGTCAACAATTATCCTCTATAAGTTTCAATCCACTGTTTCATGGCCTCTTTCGGTTGAAAACCAACCTGCTGTGCCACTTTTTGCCCATCTTTAAAAATTTGAATGGTTGGAATATTCATAATTCCCATTTGACTTGCAATGTCTCGATTTTCATCTACATCAATATTAAAAAACGAAATATCGTCTCCCATTTCTTCTGCTAATTGATGAAACAGTGGTGCTAACATCTGACATGGACCACACCAAATTGCAGAATAATCCACTACTGCAAATTTAGCACTTTTCACCTGTTCAAACGCATTATTTGTTATTTTTGTAACCATCATTCATTCCTCCTTATGATCTTATGTCTTCTTGAAGACTCTTGATAGAAGAATTTCAAGAAACAACGCTTTGTTCACCAAACATCTTTTGTCCCAAAAATACTACAAAAAAGATGCCAATAGAACATATTTACATGATACCTATTATTATGCCCATTTTTTATCTTTCATACATTTGATTTGTTACAATTAGATTGTACACAATGTATTTGTCTTTGTCAACACTTTTTTTATAGAACAATTGTCATAACAGTTCAAACAAGTCATTTGTAAAATGCCGAATCAACCAAGAGAAAGGAATAAAAAAGACCGAGTTGTAGAACAAAGCGTTTTTTGCTTAATAGGAAATTGCATCGCTATTTCCTATTAAGCAAAAAAACCTTAAGCAGACTACGACCTTCTCGAAGTCTGCTTAAGGTTAAATTCTATTATCAACAATATCAAATGTGAACTACCCATTGTCTAAAGCCAAAGACATTGCGGTAGCATGCTTTCAAAAAGAACCTAGTCAAGCGTATTGCTTGCGGTCATATATGTACTTGACTACAGAAAACACTTTTCTATTCGAAACTTGCTAATATGTCCTGGAAGAAAGCTACCCAATCGAGATTATCATCATCATAATTCATCATCGGTTATATCTGGAGTCGATGTTGGTGTAGCCGTTGGTCTTGGGCTCTGTGTTACCCTTGCTGTACCAGTTGGTCTTGGGCTCTGTGTTGCCCCTACTGTACCAGTTGCTCTTGGTGTGCTAGTAGCTTCTACTGCAGGCGATTGACTTTGTAAACTTGGCGCTGCACTGGCATTTGGATTTTGCTCATCAACAACAGTAATTAGCTTCGCATCCTCGCTTGCCTCATAGATTTTTGCACCATTTTCTTGATAGTTTACAACAGCCATATAACGCTTGTTATTTACACGGAAGTAAAAAATCAAAATAGAACTTGCATTACTTGGTAACCAGTAATAACTATAATCATCCGCAGCATCACAGTATCCTGATACATAATCGTAGGAATCATAAGTTACCTTTCCCATTGCACAATCATCCAACATTAATGTCTCATTCCCTATATTTTCTGTATTGGAAGCACTTAATAAGCGATCGGCCTCCATGGAAATTTCCACTTGTTTTTTATTAAAAATAGAAATATCTGTATCTTCCTCTGCACTGTCTGTAAATCGAGGTTCTGCGCTGTCTGCTTCCTCTGTTGTCTGTGGTGCAGGTGTTTCATCTTCCCCAACAGAACTACGAGGTGAATCTGTTTGTACTGCCCCTTGTGGAAGAAATGCATCAATTTGGCGAACGAAAGTTAAATCTTTTCCAGAATCTCGGCAAGCATAATTCATCGCTGGATAACAAACTCCATCGGTCTTCAAATACGCCTCCGGTTCAATATAAACAGGCACTGACAAGCTATTTTTCACAATTAAATAAACCCACTGATTATTTTCCTTCCCTTCTTCAAAAGGCTCAAGATAAAAATCTACTCCCAGATCTTCAACAGGTCTACTGGTATCAATTTCATGATACTGAAAATGTCTACCTGCTTTATACTCTATTGATCCCCCCGATGCCGTGATAATATTAGATGGCTGTGCAGTCATTTCTACTGTGGAAGGAATGGTTGTGGTTGTGGTTGTTGTTGTTGCCGGTGCCGCACTTGTCACAATTGCTTCTGGATGAAGCGTTGGTGTCACAGATGCTGTGATCTTCTTTTTTACCTTTACGTTACAAACCAGCTTCTTGCTGCCAATCTTGGCATAAACCTTAGCTGTTCCAACATTTTTTGCCTTGACGGTTGCAGCGGTCTTACCTTTTTTCTTTACAGATACTACCTGACTGTTATTCGTAGACCACTTCACCGTTTTCTTTGTACCTGATACACGCAATGCTACAGACTTATTCACGTATACAGTTGCCTTAGATTTGTTTAGTTTCATTTTTTTTGCAGCCATAACAGGTAAAACGCTTGTGCTGACACTTCCTGTAGTAGCCATGATGATGGCCATACATACACATAAAACTCTTCTCTTCATTTTCTTTCTTCTCCTTTTTATAATAATAGTTTCATTTATATGGATGAAATGCTTTGTTACTTCATTTCAATCATATCTCCTGTAGATGTATCAATGGCAATGTATTTTGTAGCCTTTCTTGTATAAGCCCATCTCCAACCAATGTCATTTTTCTCATCATGTTGCATGGTATGATACATCACATAAGTAATGCCATCCACACTAATCTGTGTCTCAATACTGTCAATTGCCTTTTCATCATCCAGATTCTTTGTAAATCCTTCCTGAAGGTTTTGATAACTACCTTGGTCATACTTTTCCAAATTGCCATCTTCCGAAATTTTTACATATCCATCTTTTCTCGCCTGATAGCCAATTTCACCATCTTGATATGTCAAGCTTGGCAATTCCCATTCGATATCATCTAAATTTACCTCTTGCTCTATTACAAGACTATCCTCCTCATTCGGTACCACTTCTAAAATCTTAACTTCTTGAATCTCACCTGCAGAACCGGCTGTCCATCCCCATGCAACGTACACATTGCCATCTTCTGCACGTGCATCACCAAATACACCGACTTGCGTTTCTGGCAGTTCTCCATACGCATAGGTGTTACCACTGGCAATATCATATCCCTTCAAAACCGGGCTTTCCAATCCTTGTGTATAATACAAATACCCATCTTCTGCAAAGGCATATTGTATGTCCTTCTCATCCGCAACAGTTGCAACCTTTTCATCATTTTGCCAAATACAAAGAGATGCTTGATTGTCAACATCGTATTGCGTTGTAATCAAACTTTCAGTTTTATCATCTACACCGTCAAAAATCTGTGTCTCTGTAGATAACACGTTTACGTTGCTACCATCTAAATCACAGGAATACAAGGCGCCATCTGCTTTTGTCATATAGAATCTATCCTGTAAATAAGCAATTTTACCACAACCCGAATCGGAAAACATAGGGGTTGCTGTTTGTGTCGTGGTATCATAACACATAAGTGTAGATTCTTTTCCTGTTGGATTCTGTAAAAATTCACCACCTACCGCAGAAGGCTCCAATGCCTGCAGGGGATATACACGATAATAAACCTGATTATCAACCTTAACAAAATAGTTTCCATTTTCTGCAATATCATGCTGTTCCGTCTGCCTGTACTTCTCGTTCTCTTTCTCACCAGAAATCTCTGCATCTTCCTTGTCTGGTGATGCACTGGTTTCTTCCTCTTGCGTTTGCGTAGCTTCTTCTTTGGTGGATTGCTTCTGCGTATTTGGTGATAGGCTAACTGTACATCCAGTCAAACTAGCACTTAACAGCAAAAGCCCAAAGGCGACGGCTAACTTTCTCTTTTTCATCTTCCCTTTCCTCGCTTTCATCATTTTTTTGCCATACAACACTGTGTGTTTTGCCTCGAAAAAAACTTGGTATGCACACAAAACACTACGAAATGCATGTTCTGATTGATTCCTTCATGCCAAAATCAGAAACTACCTTTTCTATGACCGCTCCATTGTCCAAAACCGATGGCATTGCAGTAATCCTATTTCCATTGGCACTATATAAGGAAGCTCACTAAAGTATTATATATAAATATGTCCCAAAAAACAACTAAAATTTTAATTAAAAACCCGTTTCTGCCTGTGACACACCTATTTCACTGTCTTACTTCCTATAACAGTTTAACCAGTAGCCGAAAGGAGTATTCCTAAATTGCAGTAACTTTTCTCCACACAAACACCAAATTTTACAGTATATTGTTTTGTCAAAGAGCCTTGCTTACAAAAATATACCATTATTATGACTCAAAGTGGAAATAATGCAATTTTTAGTGGATTTTATGGCAGAAAACCACAAAAAAATGAGATACACTTTAATTATCAAAGAAATGCCCACCATAATTTCTGTGGAAATAACGTGTTAGTATTCTCCGCAGAGCAAATATATAGAAAAATCTATACGCATAAATTACTCTCGAAATTTTTTATACCAGCATTTCGAGATAACGTTTATACTGACTACTTCAAAATCTAAAAAGAAAGAAGGCAAAATCATGGTAAGACAACATAAAACCTTAGGAAAATTATTTCTTCCCATTTGTTTAGAAACCCTATTCTATATGTTAGCTGGAATGGTAGATACCTTAATGCTCTCTTCTGTAGGAAATGATGCAGTTGGAGCTGTAGGAACAGCAAATACCTATATTGGCGTATTTATTATCATGTTTTCTGTTATTTCCACAGGAGTAATGGCTGTCATGACACAAAACATTGGTGCCAAACGCAATGGTGTTGCCTATCAGGCAAAGCAAATTGGATTAATCTGCAACGCAATATTAGGTGGAATGTTAGGTATTTTCCTGTTTTTTTATTCTGGTAATATCCTGCATATGATCAGTGTTTCACCTGGTCTCTTTGATAAGGCAAATATCTATATGCAAATCGTTGGTGGTGCCTGTATCTTTCATGCTTTGATACCCATTTTTTCAGGTTATCTGCGTGCATTTGGATACACCCAATCCTCCTTATATGCAAGTGTGATTGGCAACATTGTCAACTTTATACTCAACGCCATCTTCTTGTATTTACTCCATTGGGGTGTCGCCGGCGTTGCATTTGCAACCGTTATTTCGAAAGTGATTAATTTATGCATTGTGATCCTGCAGGCACGAATTATGATTCATGCCCATAAATCACCGGAACGGATTAAAAATAAAGAGATTTTTAAACAAATTCTTAAAATTGGATTTCCCTCTGCCATGGAAACTGCAATTTATAATATCGCCATGACATTGGTTATCCGTTACCTAAATCAAATGGATACAGACGGTTTCAATGTGGCCGCCCGCTCGTATACAGCACAGATTACGAACTTTTCCTTCTGTGCAGGTGCCGCCTTGGCACAGGCAAATGCCATTATGACCGGTTGGTTCATCGGTGCCGGTGAATATGAAAAATGCGACAAAACCACCAAAAAATCTGCTAAAATTGGCATTGGTGTAGCTATCATGATAGCAGGCTTGATTGCCTTATTTGGACAAATTATTATGTTACTTTTTACATCGGATCAAGAAATGATTCAAATTGTTGTTAAACTTTTATTCATAGATGTGATATTGGAAATAGGACGAGTAACCAACTTAATTTTTGGAAATGCATTGAAGACCAGCGGTGACACCTTCTTCCCCATGTTCCTTGCAGCTATTTTTATGTTCTCCTGTGCTGCCGGAGGTACCTACCTGTTCGGACTCCGTTTACATCTACTTGTAATTGGTGCCTATATTGGACTGACAGCTGACGAATGTATTCGTGCAATCGCCATGTATCTTCGTTGGAACACTGGAAAATGGAAAAATCATTCTTTTATTTGACATATTTTTCTTTTATTGCTATACTATTACATGTAAAAAATGAGAAAGGAGCATAAAATATGTACTATTTATTCAGACAACTTCTTTTAATAGCTGGAGCAATAATTGGATTAGGAATGTTGATAGCACCTAAATATTTTGTAAAAAAAAATGTGCCAAAAGATGGTCCAATGCTGAAAAGCCGTATAGCAGGCCTTCTTATTGCTATCGGATGTATTAGTCTGTTTATATTGACACTATAGGATACATAGGAATTTGTAGCAGTAGCTTATAAAAAGGAGCTGTCACCTTAAGAACACAATACCAATGATATAGTCTATCTTTTATAAAGGTAAACTATATTGCATCTTGTTTTCTTAGTGCGACAGCTCCCTTTTTACGCTTATTAAAACCTGTAATCTCCACAGTCCTTCAAAGTGTATGTGATATGCTTAATTTTTATATTCAATCCAGTCAGCCTTTTCATTCTCTGTCAAAGGTACATACTCTATATAAAATTTATCTTTATTAATTTTGTAGTCTTTCACCACAATCCCCTTCGATTTAAATTCTTCTAAACTGGTTTTTAGTAAGCTCATATTTTTTTTCTGCCCCTTTTGAAATGCAATCCTTCTGGCAAAAAATAAATAATCATACTCTGCTGATAATTTTTTTGAGTTTTGCTCCGTAAGAGAAATACGTTCCTTTTGTAAAATATAGAAAATATTCTTACTAAGTGGCATTTCTAATTCGTTATATTCCTTGGTCTTAACTTGAATCAAAGCCTTTTGTTCTACTGCCTCAAATAACATATCTGAAAAGACAATTTCTACATTGGATCCCTTCTTTTTTCCTTCCAAATCTTCCTTGATTGCAGTATAACTCTGAAATAGATTAAACACCATTTCCCGATTATCCATGCGATATTCCAATTGTAAACTAATCATGTTCTTTAACCGTATTTCAATATCTCTCACATGCTGTTCCGAAATACGGCTACTGCCATATAAATATCTGGCCACATCCCCCATATTGAAGCGAACAGATTTACTTTGGGCAAAATTCTCCTTTACATTAGAAACAATAAAGTTCAAAATCTGTCGATCTCTCTCATCAAAAGTTTTTAAAGAACCATCTTCGTTTTGTGCAATATAACGCACTTGATAATTTCCCTCCGTATTGGAAACCAAATATTCATATACCCCCTGCTCTGTCATTTCCGTTACAATCTTTCGCTTTCCTTCCGGACTGATTACTGGAACCTGACTCAAAAAATCTGGTGAACTTACAAAAAAGAGTCGGATATTTCCATCATAATCACGATTGATAATATCTGCAATATTCATAAATAAATCCTGATAAAAGGCATCTCTACGTCCACTTTTACGCAATACTTCAAAAATGGGACACTGCACAATATAGGCTTTTTGACTTTTCCAATTTTCTACGGCTTCCAATCGTGCTTTTACTACCTCTTCAATTGTCTTTCCATCATATAATTGCTTCCACTGTGTAGCAGATAAAAATTCTTTTTCTTCATAGATTCTATGAAAAGGATTCTTCTTATCACTGATTTCATATTTTTCCCCGTCTGTCTGTGCTTTCTTGAGCAGACGACGTTTTTTCTGATCACACACCTTGGCAACTGATTTCTGGATTTCTTTCAAATCTTCCTTTCCTGTCTTCCCTTGAAAAAAATCCTCAAATACACTATTAACACAATCAAATAACGTATCATGCAAATCCAATTCTTCCCTATAATTTTTCCAAAATTCTACAAGATCGTTATCAATTTTATTACATAAATCATCAATCATCTGACTAGAGTATTTTTCTATTGTCAAGCCCTTCACCTTCTTTCTTATTTCTCCCCAGTTTCATACTACTCCAACAGGGTTGCGTTGTCAAATTGATTACCAACTTTTACCTTCAAACAAAATACTACCTTCTGAATCTTCATCAGAATTCATTTTTCCCATATTTTTCTGTCTCGCATTGGTACTAGACTGCTGTAATTTTTTATACTGTTCCTTTATTTCCTGCTCCTGCTCTGCTCCGGATACCGCCTTCTCCTCTTTCTCATTTTTCTCTGTAGAAGAACTGGCAGATGATGCCTGGTCTAAAGCCTTTATGATTTTATTGATTTCATTTAACAACTGTTGTGCATCTGGATCGCTGCCTGTATTATCTTCCGTTGCAAAACCATCTTTTTTTAGCACATCTTTTGCTTTTTCTAATTTTTCTTTGGTTTCCTCTACATTATCTTTATTGACTTTTTCAAAATCAATGTCTTGCACCATTGCCAATGCCAAATTCGTAGAAATATCACATCGTTGTTTCATGGTAGGATATTGTTTCAAGGCTTTTTTATAATCCTTGATTGCCAGCTTGTAGGACCCCATTTTATAATATACATTTCCTTCGTTATAGGACGCCACACAAGGTTGCAAAATCCCCATAGCAGCAAATACATTATTTTCATAAATTTCTTTATTATATTTTTTTATCCATTCTTCATTTGTTGCATAGGGAATCAGCAAGAAACAAAGTAGGAGAAAAGTCAACAAAGGAAACAAAATACATCTTTTTTTCATCTTATGCTATCCCCTTTTTTCTATTTTTTGTGCGCATCAATTCGCTATAATAAAATACGACGAAAAGCACAAACAAAGGAATGGCAAACAAATAATACAGTTCTTCTTTGCCATTTATTTCTGTATCTGCTTCACTTGTGCTACACTTATTTTGGATTTCCTTAAGTACAGAATCGATTTTATCTTTTTGGTCCATGTGGACGTAGCTAACCCCCATATCCTCTGCCATTTTCTTTAAATTGCTTTCATCTATTTTAGAAATAGCATCGTTATAATTGTTGGTTTGATCACAAATCGTATCCAATTGCGTAGAATCAAAGGCATTTTTCTGTATCATGATGGCGCCCTTCTTGGTGCCATATCCCATAACGGCACCATAATCAATATACGGCTTGATTGCAGCAAAAGAGTCTAATGTATCCGCATTCGTTATTTCTCCATCCGTTAGGAAAAATACTGCAATCGGAATATGATTCTCTTTTTTGTAACTTTTGACCGCTTGTAACAATTCATCTTTTACCACATTCATAGAAGAACCTTGGGCACGATATTGACTGACGGTTGTAAGGGATTGCATTGCATTTTTCATCGCCTCTGAATCGGATGAAAAAGGCATAAGTCTTCTTGCATGATTATTAAAGGTAATCAACGAAAATTTTGCCCCATTTAAAGATGTCAAAATTTGCTGACAATCTTCTTTCACATCTGCCATTCTATTTTTGTTTCTTCCATCAATGGCCTCCATACTGACCGTATTATCTACCACAAATAATACCGCAGCATTTATTTTTTTCGTTTGCATAGTTGCTTTTCCATTTGCTAATTTGGGACGAGTAGCAACCAAAAGAATCATGCATAGCATAGCAATACGCAATATGACACGCTTTGCATCCTTGTGCCAACCTTCCGTATAATAGGTAAGTCCAAATGTAACAATCATAGAAAGAACCAACAAAATAATAAACAGTGTCGGTTCATCATGCACAACTACTTGTTTTTTCCCTTTTTCCATACTCTTAGATTGACGCTCAATGGCAGATACAATATTAGAAACCGTACCATTTTTCCCTTGTACATACAATTTCCCACCTGTTTTTTCTACGCAGGCTTTCAATTCTACCTTATCTTGCTCTGCAATATTTTCTGTTCCAATCCCATACACTACAATCTTATTTTCTTTGCAAATATGGGCCGCCTCATCTAAATTTATCAAGCTTTCCCCTACCGCATCGTTATCTGTTGCAAATAGCAAAATGCGGGTTCGTTTTTTTTCTAAATCAGGAAAGTCAAATGCTGCAGAAGCCAATCCATCCGCAATAAGAGAACTACCTCTATCCTCGTTATTTTCCAAGGTTCCCTCTTCCAAATAATTATATTTTGCACTGGCCTTGCTATTAAAATAAATACTAGAATCTAAATACCCCTCATCGTCCAAATAAGGTTCTACAGCTTCACAGCCCTCTTTCATCCGGTCTAAAGCCTCATTGATATAGCTATAATCATCTGTCATAGGGGAAATCACTACCGAGGTACTGTTAAATACTACAATGCCCACTCGTTCCCCATGTAAATGTTTCACTGTTTCTTTAAAATTTTCAATCAGTTGCTTATTCAATCTGATTACAGAGGTGGAAACATCCATACACAGAATAATATCTCGGCTATATTTTTTTTCCTGCTTTACAGATGTTGTATAAGGTCTGGCAATCAGTACAGCACAAAGGAAAATAGACAATAAAGCCATTACATTTCTGGTGATACATAAAAGCTTATATTGTTGCATCTTCTTTTTAAAATAGGAATCCTCTTCTAAGGCTGTAAACCCATTTACTTTTTTTCCGCCTTCATAATGCTCTTTACTTGTTTTTTTACAAATTGCCAATACTACACACACAACAAATCCCAAAATAAGTATACATTTATATTTTATATCCATTTTTCCATAATCCTTTTCGTTTTTTCAATAGAAGCCAATGCATTGCCCTCTTCTGCATAAGCAAATTCCGGTACATAATATTCTGCAATCAATGACTCTAAAACTGGCATTTTCAATTGCTGAATATCCTGCAACGTATACTTTTGCACTTCCATTCCTGTCATTTCATATACAAACTCACGTATATAACAGCTCATCTTCTGATAAGCATTTCTTGAATCAATCTGTTGTGTTACAATTGCATTGTGTAATTGATTTATTTTATCTAAATAGAATTGTTTTATCTTTTCTCGATTCTTTGGTGTGGCCATATGTATTTGTGATTTCACCGTATTCGGTCTGCTTTTGACATAAGAAACACAAAAATATACCAAACTCATTCCAAATAATATGGCACATACGATAATCGGAATCAAAGAATACGAGAAAGGTTGTTGTAACTTTACAGATATATAATCTTGTACTCTTGTTGCTAACATATTTTCTCCTCTTTCATATACTTTAATGCAGTTGGTTTTATCCAATCGAACTGCGTTTAGAAAACAATGCCACGATTGCCCGATCAATCTCTTGGATTCCCTCAATATGCATGCGAGGTACCCCAAAAGTCATGTATTTTTCTTGGCATATTTCACTATATTTTTTGTAGCGGGCAATCTGTCTTTCTTTTAACTTGTTATTTTTTGTTAAAAATGAAGGTAAATAACCATTGTTTTCAATATTATATACCTGTTTTCCAAAGGAATCGGCATCTCCCACGGTAATTAAAACTACATCATTCATGACCTGTAACCGTTTTAAATTGGTATCCGTAATCTCACTGGCACCTTTTAAATCCGTAACCAAGACAATAATCATTTTTCTTCTATAGTGGCGGACAATATAATCTAAGGTATCATTCAAATCAGAATAATTCTCTTCTGTAGTGCTCTTATGATACTGTTCTAAAATATGCTCAATATTGCCTAAACCCGTTTTTAGCTGCATCTGATGGATATGGTGATTGGTAGAAAAAATACCACCTATGGAATCTCCATTTTGATTAACCAAATAAGCCAATGTTCCTGCACTAATCAATGCCGCCTCACGCTTTTCCTCCGATTCGTTGGTATAGGCCAACATGCGCCGATTGGTATCCATCACCAACAATATATTGTGTTTCTTTTCTGCCACATATTGTTTCACCAAAATTTTATTGGAACGCGCAGAGGCATTCCAACTAATGTCTTTTACATCGTCTCCCGGCACATATTCCCGCAATTCATTAAAATCCAAACTCCTGCCTTTGAATATAGAGCGATAAGAACCATCTAACAAACTGCTGGTAGCTTTACTTGTGCGCAAGGTCTTATTTTTTTTCATTTTACTTTGTATCAAAGAAATATATTTCATGCTCATGGTGTTTTCACCGTACCTATAATTGCATCTACGATTCTTTCCGCTTCCACACCATCTGCCATAGCTGCAAAATTCAGCTGTAATCTGTGTCCCAAAATCGAGCGTCCCATACAACGCACATCCTCTGGTGTACAATAATTTCTCCCATTAATTAAGGCAACTGCTTTGGATACTTCCATAAAAGCAATCGAGGCACGTGTACTGGCTCCCATTGCCACATATTGAGATAACTCAGCCGGAAGGACTTTCTCTACATTTCTAGATGCCTGAACAATATCTACGATATATTTTTTTACCGCATCATCCATATATACTTGCTTACACAAAGACTGCAAGTAATGGATATCTGCAAGGGAAACTACCGAACTGGTACATGAAAAAACATCTGCTTCTATACGATTTAGAATTTCCAATTCTTCTTCCGGTGTAGGATACTGTAGTTTCACTTTTAATAAAAAACGATCCAATTGCGCTTCCGCTAATTCATAGGTACCTTCTTGTTCTACTGGGTTTTGGGTGGCAATTACCACAAAAGGATTGGGTAGTGGATAGGTCTTTCCTCCAATGGTTACCACGCGTTCCTGCATGGCTTCCAACATTGCACTTTGGGTCTTTGCACTAGAACGGTTGATCTCATCTAACAAAACAAAATTCGCATTTACAGGTCCAATTTTTGTTTCAAAAGAATGATCTGCCATATTATAAGTCTGTGTTCCCATAATATCACTTGGTAATAAATCTGGTGTACATTGAATTCGATTAAAGTCTGCTTCAAAAGCTTCTGTGATGGTTTTTGCTGCCGTAGTTTTCGCCAATCCGGGTACCGACTCCAATAAAATATGTCCATTGGTCATAGTAGCTACTAACATAGAATAACCTAAATACACCTGTCCCACTACTTTACTCTGAAAATATCGCATGATATTTTGAATAATTTGATTTGCTTTTTGTAATTCTTCGTTTGTAATTTCTTTTTTCATATTTTCCTCACTTTTCTTTTTCTGTTCTGTCTTCGTCTTTTTATGCAAAAATTTGAGATAGCTTTTAATTTCCCAAGAAAATCTACCGACCGGTTTCCACCATTTCAGCCGGAATATACTTTATTCCCTTCACTTAGAAAAACTCCTGTATCCAAGACTGCCTGCTTGAAACCTGTACAGTGCTTTCCAATCATCTATCTATCAAACCTAAGCTAGATCTTCCATATTCACGCAAAACACTATTATTATATCACATATTCTTTTTCATTTCATTAAAAAAATAAGCGTATTTCTATCGCAAATACAAATGCACTGTAATAGAAAATACGCTAATTCTTGAAAATATACCTGTTTTTTACAGGCGCTAATCACTCTGCATCACCCCCATATCCTTTCTGTAAAATTTTATTCATAACTGGAAACTGTAACGGTATAGCTGCTTGTTCCTTTTACCAGAACAGTTCCATCTGTATCTTTAATGGTTACTGTGTTACCATCTGCATCCACAATTTTCCCTTTGTTTACAAGCTTTGTTACGGTACTATCTCCCGTTACAATCCATTTTGAAGTGCTATCAATGGTCACGTTTGCATATCCATCTCCACCATCTCCTGCATTGGATTCATCTTGTATAATTGCTCCGGTTAATACACTGTTCTTTTGCAAGGATAAATCTAATTCACTTATGCTATCCCAAATCACATCCCCCGGCATTTCTTGGTTGATGGCATTAAAACTACATTGTGCGCCATTTTTACCGGTTTCTCCCCAACCTCTAGCATTACTATTTCCAGTACATTTTAAGAAGAAATCATTACTGTCTGAGGTTGTAATTGCTACATTTTCCAAGGTAAAGGTGCTTTGGGTGTTGGTTGTGTAAAATAATCCGCCATTTTTCGAAATCAAAGAACCGTCTTTCATGCTAAATTGGCTATTTCCAACTTCTGAATCACCAGACATACTTTGATATAAAATAATGCTCCAAATACAATCATTCTGCTCATTTTCCGGCATGTTGCTGGTTACCGTACAATTTTCCAAAGATAAACTATTTAACCCTTCTATACATACTGCTTCCGAACCATTTGCCGTTAAAGCTGCATCAGCTACACTAATATCTGCCGTACAATATACAGCTGGCGAACCTTTACCATTCGATGTATAAGTGCCGCCGGTTACCTTCATGGTGCCACCGCCTCGGTCGCTTCGTATTGCAGCGGAAGATTCACCATTGGTTTCTACTGTTAAATTGCTTGCTTCCAAAGTGCCACCTCCGGCAACATGTATTCCACCTGATGTGTCCTGTTTGGTCATAATGGTTGTATTCGATACCTTTACAACACCATCACCATAAGCAAATACGCCTGCTCCACCGGCAGAATCTGTGGTAATTGTACTATCTTCTATGGTTAGTGTACCATTGGTTGTCAAGGCTGCCGCCCCTACTCCATAAAAACTCGCGGTATCTCCACCTGTACTATCACTAGAGCTTCTTGTTATTGTCGTTTTTTTTAGTGTAACATTTGCTCCTTCTGAAACATATACTGCACTTTCATCTGTTCCTGTTGATTCTAACGTTTTTCCACTTACTGTGGTGTCTTGTTTGTAGCTGTTGGTTGCTTCGTAGGAACTGGGTTGGGAGGTGTTTCCACCAGCACCTCCATTTCCGCCAGCTCCACCTGGCCCTTTATTATCAGAAACGGTAATGGTTAATGCCTGATTATTTGCATCGCAGGTAATTTCAACCATTGTTCCCTGACTCAAATCAGCAACGGTAATACTATTTCCGTCTGCATCTTTTATTTTTGTACTATCTGTAATGGTATAGGTTTTGGTTTCCATATTGCCACCAGGTCCACCGCCCTGTTTTTGTTCGGAAGCCTGTCCATCTGCACTGGATGCATCTTGCGATTGGTTGCTATTGTTTTCTGTATTTTTATTACTATCTGATTGCTCACTCGCACTTGAGTCCTGTGTTGTTTCCTGCTTACTATTTTGATTATCATCACTTGATTCATTGGATGATTGTCCATCACTGTTTTGGCTATCTCCACTTGGTCTTTCCGGTGGCTGTCCATCACTCTTTTGGCTATCTCCACTTGGTCTTTCCGGTGGCTGTCCATCACTGTCTTGGCTATCTCCACTTGGTCTTTCTGGTGGCTGTCCATCACTCTTTTGTCCACTACTATCTGATTTTGCATCACCACTTTGCTGATCCGGTGCATCTCCCATAACTGCTACAGTAATTTCTGTATCTGATACAGACTGAATCATACCTTTTACACTATCTTCGGATGACTCTTCTTTCGTTGTATCTGTTGTTTTACTACCTGTTCCACAACCTGTTACAACTAAACTGGTTGCTAAAGCAGCACATGCAAACACTTTAAATAAATAATTCTTTCTCATAATAATCATTCCTTCCTATATCCCTTATTTACTCTGTTAACCCTGTTTGTTACATTTGCTTTAAAAGTATTTTTTGTATTACACAGAATGTATGCTTCTATACACTTCTGTTTACATACGCGAAAACATGACCTATGGATTACTTTCATCAATACCAAGCCTATCCTTATCTGGAATACAAATGTTTTTTTGTTTATATTGGCATTGTACCTTGTATTTGTGAAGACCTCATGATGAAAAATTGGAGAAAATGTGAGAAAAGTATGTATAAAGTGTGATTGCAATACCAGCTATGCTACGTTGCAAAATAATAGGCCTGATAATGTAACAATTATGTACAAAGTGTGTTTGCAATATGAGTTATGCTACTGCTATACAAATGGTGCGCTACTGCACCCCTACAATATATGAAGGCTTCCATTTGTAGTATGATTAGATGCCCCATCCAATATCCATACTACAAAGGAAACCTTCTTTGACGCTGGTTTACTTTATTAACTTTCCTATACTTCTAAATCCTAAAACTCCTATTACAGAAATCATAATTCCCTTAACTATATTAAATGGAGTAATTCCTAAAATAACAACTGTCGCTACATCATGTATCGCTGGTATAACTTGCGAACATACAGCCACTACTGCTTCTTCTCCACCAAATAATGCAGCATACAAAGGTACGGTTACAAAATAATTGATCACAATTCCCATAAACACCATTCCTACAACGGCAGCTACACAAGCTAGGAAGGTTTTGTATTTTGTTTGAAGTTTATGATAACAAATTCCCAATGGAATAATATATCCTATACTTACAATAAAATTTGCGATTTCTCCAGTACCCCCTGTTGTTGATGCTGTTAACATTTTTATTAAATTTTTTACCAATTCAATAAAAACTCCAAATATGGGACCATAAGCAAATGTAGCAATAATTGCTGGAATATCACTAAGTTCCAGTTCCAAAAATCCCATATATTTCACTGGAAAATGTACTAACATTAACACATATGAAAGTGCTGCAAACATACCAGTGATTACTAATTGTTTTGTAGAAATACTTTTTTGTTTAGACGTTTGATTCATTTTAATACCTACCTTTCTATGTTTCCATTACATCACCCTCATATTCTTTGCTATTGTATCATATCTAAATAATTTTTGCATTATAAAATTCCGTTACACGGAAAATTATTGTAACTGCTCAACTAGCCCTGCACACTTTGCTGGCATGACACATAGATACCTATATTTTGCCATGCTCGTAGCAATTTGCATTTGATTGCTACAGGCTGTAACACTTCCGTCAAAAAACTGGGCTGTTACGAATGATTTGCTATACATCCTCCCTTGTTTAGAACAAGGTGTCTTCTCTAAGCTATATGAAATATTCTATTCTAATGGTTTTGTCTATTTAGATATTTTATATATCACTACGAATTAATATATTGTATTCTTTTATTTTTTAAGTTTTATTTGTGATTGCAATTATCGTGGTATATTAATATTTATTCATAATATTTATTTGTTTTCACTTTACTATGTTCTTGTTGTATTTTTTTTTTAGATTTTTTTTCTTATTTTTTTCTGAATTTTTCTCGCTAAATATATTTTTCTAAAACATTTGTATAAGTAATATATATTTTTATGCTTGTAATAAAAATATATATTACTTAAATTTATTATATATGCCTATCTTCATTATAATTGCACGAAAAATATGTAAATAATTTTCTTATTTTTTCCGTTACGCGGAATCTTTTTCTTGCATTCTATTATGAGGGTAAAGAAAATGAATTGCTCCGCAGTTTTGCTGCTCTCACAATTCCTGACCTGTATTCGCATGCACAGTTTTGACCTAAACAAAAAACTGTTAGGTCAAAACGAAGGTCAGAAAATCTGTAAGTACATATAGATGATTATTTCTTTACTATGCAAATCTTCCTATCGTTCTACCACAGTGTATGGTTTAATTATATTTTTCTATATTAATACAAACTAAAGTGGTATATAACCTGTTGCAATTAAGCGAGTATTGTCAATATGAAGTACCTTTATGGTGGATCTTAATATTATATTTTTTGACTTGTTTTGTGAAATTACAATTTCTTTTTGGCTATTCTCATTTTCCGTGACACGGAAAATACTTCGACGGTTAACCCGGATATATTTTTCATTACACATAAATCCACTTTCGTTTTTCCGTGACACGGAATTTTTATTTATATAGATTACATTATGATTTCATCTATAATATATAATGCTATTTTCCGTTGCACGGAAATTACTTTGAAAATAAACCCGCTTTTATTTTTTCCGTAACACGGAAATTACTTTGAAAGTAAAGCCACTTTTATTTTTCCGTGGCACGGAAATTTTATTTGCATTGTTCATATTATTATTTCAATTTAAAAATTGAATACTATTTTTCGTCACATAAAAATTCCATCTATATAGATTATATTATGAAACACCTCAAATATTTAACCTGAATTATTCACGAGCAGATAAAATGCTCAAAATCACAAAACCTTGTTCCAGTTCTTTTTAAATCAATCAAATTATCCGTAAAAAAGGGTAAACTATCCCTGTGAAATCCAATCGAATTATTTTGAACTGTCAAGGT
>JAFORL010000085.1 GCA_017393285.1 Lachnospiraceae bacterium | reverse complement strand
GGCTTTTTCTTTTCCCATAATAAATAAAGAAGTGGACAATCCATCTGCCAAAGTACCATCTTTACTTACAATGGTAACAGATAATACATCGCTTTCTGCAGGTGCTCCTGTTTGGGTATCAATAATGTGACAATAGCTTTTCTTATTTTCCTTAAAATATCGTTCATAGCCTCCGGAAGTAATGACTGCCTGGTCTTCCGTTTCCACTACCCCCATTACCTCTCCATCCGGGTCCAAAGGATTGCGAATTCCTACATGCCATAGGGTTTGATCCGGCTTTTTTCCTAATACCTGTACATTTCCTCCCAAAGATACCATGCCCGATTTCACACCTATTTTTTTCCACATTTGCATAATTTTCTGCGAAGTATATCCTTTTGCAATCCCACCTAAATCTATTTTTTGATTTTTATCAATACGCAGATATCGGTCCTCCACTTGCAAAGAAGCCTGATTCACCTCTTTTAATAATGCCATTCTTTCTTTTTTCTCCGGCACCCTATAATTTCCTGTCGTAAACCCCCATAAATCCATCAAAGGATACACTGTTAAATCAAACACCCCTTCCGTATCTTGATACAGATTTTGTGCTTGACGGATTACCTTTACTGTATCCTTAGAAATGGCACCTTCTTTTTTTTCATTAATCTGATAGATTTCCCCGTCTTTACTGCTTACAGACCATAAGCGGTCTAATCGTTCTACCTCTTCTATTGCCTCATCTACAGCTTTTTCTCTCTCTTTTCCATAAGCCGAAAATGTCATATAGGTATCCATGGCAAATAATTCTTTACTACAGACCTCCTGCTCTTCCGCCCTATTTGAAACTTGTGGAAACTGACATGCCGCCAGCCAGATTCCCATACCTAATATAGCCATACCGGCCATTCCTTGCCTGAACCATTTGTTCATTTTGTTTTTCCTCCTGCTCCATTCCTATCCTTCGTTTCCAATCCCTTTGCTTTCTATTTCAGGTATCCTTTTGATTTAGACTATTTTTGCAATCCGAACCATGACATAACTTCCCAATAAACCAATGGCTATACCGGTAATCACGCCTGTCACACATAATACGCCAAAATACCAAAGCAAAGTTTTGGTCTGCAAGATGATAGCCGCCACACATAGCTGTCCTGCATTATGTGCCACACTGCCAGCCACACTCACGGTAGTTACCTGAAACTGTTCTGTTTTCTTTAATAGATACATCACAAAAAATGCCAATAGGCCTCCCGCCAAGGAATACCATAAACTAAAGGCATTTCCAAAAGTAAATGCCACAAAAAATATTCTCGCAAGGTTAATAAAAACTGCACCTTTGGCAGACAAGGTATACAAAGCAACCAGTACCACCACATTGGTTAACCCCAGCTTCATACCGGGCACCATGCCCTGCATAGGAATCATACACTCTACATAACTTAAAATCATAGCCAAAGCCACATACATACCATATAAGGCAAGTAATTTTGTTTTCTTTTGCAAGTTTTTAGCCTCCCTGTCTCATTTTTATGATACCAGCATACAAAAGTGAAAAAAACAAACAGGTGCACATCTTCGCCATTAAGAAGACAGATTGCCTTTTTCTACAATTTCCACCACTACCTTGTGGGGCAAACAAACAATGCTTTGTCCCACATGCTGAATTTTCCCTGTTCGTACGCAAATATGATCTGGACAATCCGCTTCTTTCATCCAGACTTTTCCATCTTTTATACATATGGTATTTGTGCCACCCTTTCCCTGTATGACATAGGTTCCTTCTTGTGAAAGGGCATATTCACTTTTTACCACACCATCCACACGTACAAGAACCATTGGACACTTTGTCTTTTTACCATATACAAAAAAAAGCATACCTATGCCCAATAGCAAAAAAAGTCCAATTACAAACAGATCTTTCTTATACCGCCCTATTTTTTTCATCTACACACCCCATTTCTTTTTCATGTACTCTCGGCGTCTTTTTATACTAGAATTTCGAGATAGATTTTTCTTGGATAACGACATTCCCGCAGTGCGTACACGGTGTGTACGACGAGGAAATGGAGAAAATCCAAGGAAAATATAGCCGAAATGATGGTATAAAGTAGATTCCGAGAGTACATTAATATATGTAACCCACCTGTTATCTGCATGTAATGGATGTTCTGCTTTATTACCCTTGTCCCCCACCTATTATCTGCATGCAACGGGCTTTCTGCTTTACAAACTTTGTAACCTGCCATCTCCCCAGTGGTTCAAAAACTGCAGGCAGATAATCCCCACCTCAAAAACTTTGGTTCTGTTTCCATTCAGCCTATGGGGTTAACGGTTCCTGCCATTTTTTTCTACGCAGGTATAGATATAATCCACAATTGCATTTGCACAATTTACACCAGTACAGTCATAAATATTCTTAAAATGTGCATTGGAATTCACTTCACATACCATAGGTCTTTTGCCTTCTCCATAAAATAAATCTACACCGGCAAAACTGGCTTGTAAATATTTACAGGCAGCAATCGCCATGGCACATTCCTCCTGACTTGGTGTATACATCCGCATAGAACCTCCATTGGTGATATTGGCCCGAAAGTCACCTGCTTTTGCAGTGCGTTCCATTGCTGCTACCACCCGATTACCAACTACCTGTAAACGCATATCTTTTCCTGCCGCAGCCACAATATATTTCTGATATAAAAATGATTTTCCTGCCAACTGTTTGGTTTGCTCTATCACTTCTTCCTTTGTATGACATAGATATACTTGTTGTCCAAAGGAACCAAAGCTTTCTTTTACCACCAAAGGCAGTCCTAAGGCATCTACAACCTCCTCTACAAATTCCAAGTTTGTATAACCGATATTTGCATAAGTCATAGGGGCTGCAATGGTATCGGGCATGGCTATTCCCTTATTTGCCAAATACAAATGGGTCAAGGATTTGTTATCACAAGCCTCTATAGAAAAAGCAGAATTATATATTTGAAAACCTAATGCTTCTAAGGTTTTTGCCAAAATCACATCTTTATCCCAAAATAAAACAAATGCGACCTCTTGTGCTTGTTCACATAATTCCAATCGACTATTTTTTATATACATATATAAATCTTGATTGGTATGCATTTGTATATCTATCTTTTTTTCTTTACATGCTTCGTACAACCACTGATATATTTCCTGAAATTTTTTTTGCTGTAAAAAAGCATTTACAACCAACCATGCTTTCATTTTTTTCTCCTTTATATCCTTCTTCTGCCGTCTTCTAATCTTTCAACAAAAGATTGTGCTATTCCATCTTTGCATCGATAATATAAGGAATGGCGAAGCAACCATTCTTACCTTGCTTCGCCATCGAAAAGTTTCCTTATCTTGTAATTAGGATTTACCGATGGATTGTTCAAACTCCTCCATCGTCATTAATATTTTTCTTGGTTTTGTACCTTCTTCCGGTCCAACCACCCCTGCTACACATAACTGATCCATAATACGTGCTGCTCGATTAAAACCAATTTTATATACTCTCTGCAACATACCAATGGATGCTTTATTCTTTTCAATGATAAACTTACCAGCTTGTTCAAAGTAATCATCTGTATCTTGATTTTTATCTTCCGAACCGCCAAAGCTACTAGATACATTTGCAATTTTATTTTCAATATTGGAGGTTTCTTCTGTTTCTACCAGGTCATTGTTAGATTTGATAAATTCAACAATTCTGTTGACTTCTTCATCGGATACAAAAGCACCTTGTACACGTACAGGCTTAGCCATACCGGTAGGATAAAAAAGCATATCTCCTTTTCCCAGCAATTTTTCCGCACCGCCACCGTCAATGATGGTTCTGGAATCTACTGCTGACGATACTGCAAAGGCAATTCTGGATGGTACATTTGCTTTGATGGTACCCGTAATGACATTTACAGATGGTCTTTGGGTTGCAATGACCAAATGAATACCTGCCGCTCTGGCAAGTTGTGCCAATCTTGCTATCGCAGTCTCCACTTCTTTAGATGCAACCATCATCAAGTCTGCCAACTCGTCTACAATAATCACAATCTTAGGCAGTTTTTGATACTTTGGATCACTGGCATATGGTTCTTTTGTGATTTTTTTATTGTATGCATTGGCTTCACGAACCCCCAGTTCTGCAAACTTATGGTACCGTTCGGTCATTTCCTGCACAGCCCATTGTAATGCTGCGGATGCTTTCTTAGGATCTGTTACAACAGGAATCAGCAAATGTGGAATCCCATTATAACAACTTAATTCTACGACCTTCGGATCAATCATAATCAATTTTACATCTGCCGGATGGGCCTTATATAAAATACTCATAATCAATGTGTTAATACAAACGGATTTACCGGAACCTGTGGCACCGGCAATTAACAAGTGTGGCATCTTTGCTATATCTGTCACAATTACCTTGCCACCAATATCTTTTCCGACTGCAAAGGCAATCTTGGATTTGTGAGCCTGAAATTGTGGATTTTCAACCAAATCCCTGAAATGTACCGTAGAGGTAACTGGGTTTGGTACTTCAATTCCCACTGCTGCTTTTCCGGGTATTGGTGCTTCGATACGAATCTCTTCAGCTGCCATGTTTAATTTGATATCATCAGCTAACGCTGTAATCTTTCCTACTTTAACCCCTTGATCTGGTTGTAATTCAAATCTGGTAACCGTAGGTCCGCAACTGGCATTTGTCACTTTTGCACCTACCCCAAAGCTCTCTAGTGTATCCTGTAATTTTTTTGCACTTTCTTTGAGTGTAGCATCCGACACGCCTTCTTGTTGTCTTTCCGACTTGGTCAATAAATCTATAGTAGGAAATACATATTCTTTTGGCTGCACTGGTACCGCAATTTGCATTGCGCCTTCTGATGCTTCTGCATTTGGCACTAGCTGTGCTTTCCTTTCCATTTTGTCTAAAGGTAAATCCAACTGTGCAATGGCATCCTCAGGCAACTGGGTTACTGCACTTTCCTCCGCTTCCATTACAATGCCTTCTGCTGTCTCACTTGTAACTGCAATATCCGGAAATAGTTCCTCCATAGGCTTATACTGTCTTTCAAAGGCATAATCCCTTTGTACAGGGGCTTTTTCCTCTTGTGCCTCAGCTACAGCAACCAGAGCATTTTCTCTTTCCTGCTGATTTTGCATTTCTTCTTCCATAGCCATCACTTCTTGCGACAAGGTAATTTCGTCTAATTCCAATGCATCTTGCTCCGGCTCCGTTTCCTGCAAAACTTTCTCCTGACCTTCTAAGTCTTCTGCTCTTCGGATAATCAGTTGTGGAAATGGATCCTCTTCCGTTTCTCCTGATTCTTCCTCCATCTCATCCTTTGAGAAATCAACTGTAATTTGATCAATCACACTTGGTTTCTCTCGTTTTGATATGATGGTATTTTCCTGCAACAATGGCATTTTGATTTCTTTTTCTTCTTTTTTCGGAATTTCTGTTTCTTGCGAAACTGGATTTTCTGTTTCTATCACAGAGTCAACCGCTACTTCTTTTTTTTCCTGACTCTCTTTTTTAAAATTAAAGAATGGTAAATGCAACCCCACCTGTGGTCTGTTTCTTACCATATCGTCATCTTCCAATTGTTCCAATTCTTCCTGCTGACGATTCAAGGCACGCTCTTTTACCGTTTCTTCTACATGCTCTTTCATTTTTATGTAAGCTGTATTACTTTTGCGTTTCAAACTGTGAAACAATAATTTTTCTGTGATGAACATAAATCCCACTGCCAATAGTGCAAGTAAAATGACATAAGCTCCCCATTCACCAAAAAAATATGCCAAGAGACAGCCAATCATACCTCCAACCAAACCACCACCGGCACGTTGTGATGCACATAATTGAAAAATATTGACAAAGTCAAAAGTACCGTCAAAATGATAGGTAAGTAACTGCAGGATTGCCATAAATACCACAATCATAATACCACCACAAATTACCTTTCGCATCAAAATCTTATTCTCTTTATTTGCAACGCAAAAAATCGTCAATGCCACAAAAGAAATTGGGAAAAAATATCCTAATACGCCAATCAAACCGAAAATTAATGCACTTAGTAATTTTCCAAACACGCCACACATATTTGCAAAACTAAACATACAAAGTACGGAAAATACAATAATCAATAAGATATATATTTCTTTCTGAAATGGCGTTGCGTTTTTCTTTGTGTCAGTATTGTTGTTTTCATTCGCCATAATCTTTGTCTCCCTATCTATTTATTTTCACCTTCTACCGTGCATTATTATTATACCTTTCCTAT
>JAFORL010000084.1 GCA_017393285.1 Lachnospiraceae bacterium | reverse complement strand
TTTATACCATAATTTCGGCTATATTTTCCTTGGATTTTCTCCATTTCCTCGTCGTACACAACGTGTACGCACTGCGGGAATGTCGTTATCCAAGAAAAATCTATCTCAAAATTCTTGTATAAAAAGACTCCGAGAGAACATTTTAATGTCCTCTCAAAGGCTTCTTAGCAAGCACACATATCAGCCTACTGACAGGGATTTCCTAACAGTGAATTCCAAAGGCAGTGCTATTAAACACATGCAAAATAAGATTTCAGACAGGTCAATGCAGTGTATTTGCAGACCTGTCTGAACCATTATGTATGCTAGAATATGCGTGAAAACTATCCTTTTACAAATTACTCATTCTTTTCTACAAATTCACCTTTTTCATATACCATTGTATTTGGTACACCATCAAAAGTCTTAAATGCTTTTTCTACAAAATCATCTGGATTATCAGATTTTAATTCGCCGATACGAATTAATTCGCTTGCAGCATTATGAATAGTGTCTGAAGCTACGGAAACAGATGGTGCATAGTTATAAGACTCTAACAAAGATGCATTGGTTTCTAAATCTCCAGAACATTGTTTATTATCAATTTGAATTTTTGCTGCTTCCTTAGGATTTGCCTGTACAAAGGCACAAGCCTTCAAAATTGCTCTTGTGTATGCTGCAGCGGCTTTCGGATTTTCCTTTGCCAATTTATTGGTAACAAATGACATACAGCAATATTCACCTGCAAACTTTGCATCTGTACTTAAATCTAAAATCTTCTTAAATCCATATTCTGACTCTGCATTGTAAGCAACCGGGTCATGCAAAGCAACTACATCTACCGCACCATTTTCCAAAGCCAACGGCAAATCTGTCAAGGCATACACTACCCATTCCACTTCTAAGTTTTCTGTAGTTACGCCAATTCCTTCATCATAAAAAGCACGTTTCAATGCTACAACAGAAGAATCTCCCAAAGATGGCACACCGATTTTTTTACCCTTACAGTCTGCTAAAGATGTAATACCTGAATCTTGTTTTGTATATACTTTGGTACATCCTGTATGCATACCAGCAGTAAAAGAAATTTCCAATCCATTATCAATCTGTGGGATCATGGCACCTGCCAATTGGGTTCCTGCATCGATTTTTCCTGATGCAACCAACTCACTAATCTGAGACGTATCAATTTCCTCCGCACGCCATGAAATACCTGCTGCTTTAAACTCCTCTTCAAAATAACCATTATCAATGGCAATATGTAATGGAGCCAAGCACAAAGATCCATTACTAGTTCCAATTACAACTTCCTTGGTTGACTCTGTCTCTGTTTTTGTATCCGCATTTTTACTTGCCTGCTTTCCACAAGCAGTAAGACTAACTGCAGAAACCACCAATGCCAATCCAATTACCAATCCTTTTAGTTTTTTTCTCATAAAATTAACCTCACTTTCCAATATTCCAATCCATGTTTCAGATGAAACAATAATCTATTTTCAAAATAAACCTACATTTCAGTTTATTCGGAACCACAATAAAAGAAAAAGACTGCAAAACTAAAGGTTTTCACCTCTGGTTTTCCAGTCAGTAAAATTTTCATTCCCGCCCCAAAAGACTTAGCCTGGGGCATTTATCTCAGTCAGTGCTTCTAGCACAAACTAGGATAACATATATTTATAATTGTCTTATTTCTTATCATATCCTAACACACATTTTTCCTATTTTCTAATAGATAGTTTTAATGCTCAGCTACAACAAAAACTTATAGCCCGTTAAAACAAAGCGTTTTGCCTGCATTTCTGATATTACTCTAATTCAAGTCTCATCCCACTGGACTTAGCGCGGATTTTCGCATAGAGCAAAGCGTCTTCTCCGACTGAAATACAAGTAGGTTTACTTTAAACAGCTTCCCGATAGTGATTCAAATGCGCAATATAACATTCTGCCATATCACTCAATCTTTGACTCTCTCTGGTAATATACCCTATGGTTATTTCTTCATTTTCTACAACCTTTTTACTTACAAAATGATCCTTTAGCAATTCACTATCCACCATATTTCCAGTTCCGATACAAAACGCCTCTAAGGACACCATAAGTTCTAAAGAAGTGGCACGATCATTGGATTTAATCACTTTTTTAAAATGATAATCCCCCAATGCTTCCTCTGATAAATAAAACTCACTTTCACTGCTTTGGTCAAAACTAACACATGGAAACTCATCCAATTCTTCCAAAGTTACTTCATCCTTTTGTGCTAAAGGATGGTCCACACTGATATACACATAGGTATCTCTTTTCATCAAAGGTACAAAACGTAAATGATACTCTCTAAATAGCTTTCGCATAACCTTTTCATTTCCCTTGGAATAAGAAATCACACCAACTTCACTTTTTAAACTTTTCACATTTTCCAGTACCTCATTGGTTCTTGTTTCGTAAACGGAATAGGAATAATCCAATTCTTCCAATTCCTTTACCAAATCCACAAAGGCATGCACTGCAAAAATATAATGTTGCATAGAAACACTAAAATGTGACTCATTATTTTCTTCTGACAAAAATCGTTCTTCGATCAATGCATACTGACTCACAGCTTTTTTTGCATACGCGATAAATTCTGTTCCCTGTTCGGTCAAACGAATTCCTTTGTTGGTTCGTTCAAAGATCGACATATTGAGTTCTTCTTCTAGCTCTCTCACCGACAAGGATAAAGCCGGCTGGGATACAAATAAACGATTGGACGCTTCCCGAAAGGAACCTGCTGCCGCAATCACGATAACGTATTTCAATTGTGCCATTGTCATTTTTTTCATCTCCTTATCCGCTAATCTGTGAAATATTTCTCCTGTTGTTACAGCTATTTATACCTAGTACAAACAATTCTGTTTGAAACATCACTATCAAATAGATCACCCTGCTGCAACCTTTCAAACCTGCCACAAGACCGTTCTACCCTAAAGCACCTTAAATCGAATGCGTTCTAAGCACTCTAGCAAAACCGCTTTTTGTGTAGCAACATTAATTCTTTGAAAGCCCTCTCCTGCTTTTCCAAAAATACTGCCACTGTCTAACCATAACTTTGCCTCATAAATAATGCGTCGCTCTAACTCCTCTGGTGAAATTCCGGTTTCACGAAAATCCAGCCAAACCAAATAGGTTCCTTCATTATGTATCACCTTCACCCCCGGCAAGTGTTCATTTACATATGCTCTTGTAAAGGCTATATTTTCCTGTAAATAGGCATGTACATTCTGATACCATTCTTCCCCTTTATCATAGGCTTCCTGGGTTGCCAATAAGCCCAAAATACTTAATTGACTAATGCCCACTGCATCTACCTGCTTGCGAATTGCACGCCGCAGCTGCTGATTGGGAATAAAAATATTAGAAATTAACATACTAGCCAAATTAAAGGTTTTGCTGGCAGATGTACATACAATAGAAATATCCTGATATGCTTTTCCTAAATTTGCAAATACCGTATGCTCCCCTTCAAACACAAAATCATGATGGATTTCATCACTTACCACAATCACATTATGCTTCAAGCAAATATCTCCCAATTGTTTTAACTCTGCTTTTGTAAACACACGTCCAGATGGATTATGTGGATTACACAATAAAAACAAACGAATATCTTCTTCTATAATTTTTTTCTCAAAATCTGCAAAGTCAATGTGATATCTTTGATCTTCTCCCAACACCAAATCGTTGCTGACAACAACTCTTTTGTTGTCCTCAATCACTTCAGAAAATGGATAATATACTGGTTGCTGAATCAGCACACCATCGCCTTCCCGGGTAAATGCACGAATCGCCATAGCCAAAGCAAATACAACACCTGGTGTTTTGATTAGCCAATTGGGTTCTATATCCCAATTATGATGCCTTTTCATCCATTTTTTCAAAGCCGCAAAGTAGGCATCCCCCACTTCACTGTAACCATAAATACCATGCTTGGTACGTTCTTGCAAAATATCTTCCACATATGAAGTTGTAGGAAAATCCATATCTGCCACCCATAAAGGAAGCACATCTGCCGGTTTTCCTCTACGCTGTGCAAAATCATATTTCAAGCAATGGGTTCCTTTTCTTTCCAATCGTTTATCTAAATTCAAATTTCTCTCTGCCATATGAATCCCTCCAATCCACCATTCTAATTCCATGTTCTATCGGAATCTTCCCTGTCTCAAAATTCTTGTAGAACAAAGAGTTTTGCTTGCAAAACTCTAGCGCGACCGCGGTATTGCGCAGCAATTAACTCCATCTCCGCGATCTTCGCATCTTCGCGGAACTTTTTTTATGTAATAGGAAATTGCATCGCAATTTCCTATTACATAAAAAACTCCGAGCGCACATTTCACACTTGTTATTGTTACCGTAAAAAATACTTTTATGAAACCGCACATGATTGCTCCGCAGTCACCACAATAAACAAAAGCGAGTTTACTTAAAATTAGAAAATGCCTGTTCTAAATCTGCTAACAAATCCTTCACATCTTCAATACCGGTAGACAAACGTAAAGTTGCGCTTGTAATACCATTTTTCAATCTAACTTCTTCCGGTACATCTGCATGGGTCTGGGTTGTAGGATAAGTCATCAAAGTTTCCACTCCGCCTAAACTTTCTGCGAATTTAATCAAAGAAATATGATCCAAAATCACCCTTGCCTGCTCCGCATTTCCCATTTCAAAAGTAAGCATTGTACCAAAGCCTCTTGCCTGTTTCTTCATCAATGCATGCTGTGGAAAACTTTTTAATCCCGGATAGATGACACGTTTTACCTCTTTTTGTTGTGCCAACCATTCTGCAATTTCTTGTGCATTTTTTTGCGCCTGTTCCATACGAAGTGCCAAGGTCTTAATCCCTCTTAATAGCAACCAACTATCAAAAGGTGCCAATCCTGCACCTGTGGTTTTAATCAGGAAACGTAGTCGTTCCTGCACATCTTCCCGATTTGTCACAATAAAGCCAGCCAAGGTATCATTATGACCACCCAAAAATTTTGTTCCACTATGTATCACAACATCAGCCCCAAGCAACAAAGGATTCTGAAAATATGGTGATAAAAATGTATTATCCACAATAAATAACAGATTATGTTTTTTTGCAATCTTTGCAATTTTCTCAATATCTGAAACATGCATCATTGGATTCGTAGGTGTTTCTATATAAATCGCCTTTGTATTTTCTTGTATATTCGCTTCTATATCATCCTGTTCAAAATTGAGATAGGAAAACTGGTATTGATTCTTTTGGTTTACATGATTAAACAATCGAATACTGCCTCCATATAAATCCCCCTCAACAAGAAAATGATCTCCCGGTTGAAACAATTCCATCAACAGTGTAATTGCTGCCATACCAGAAGATAAGGCAAAGGCATCTATTCCATATTCTAATTTTGCAACCACCTGTTCTAAATGAGAACGGGTTGGATTTTGCAAACGACTATAATCATACCCTGTGCTCTCACCTAGCTTTGGATGGGCATAAGTTGCTGTTTGGTAAATAGGAAAACTTACCGCCCCATAATGCTCTGTATCTGCTTCTTTCTGTTCCTGTTCCAAATGAATACATCGTGTCTGTAAACTATATTTCATAATCTATCACTTCCCTTTTCGCTATTTCCATACTATTCATATCTATCCTATATGAATTATATTGTAAGAATATCTTATCACAAACACCTAACTTGGTCAAGTGTTTATTTTATTATTTAATCAGCATACGTAAGCGTTCCGCTGATACATTCATAAAGTGCCAGATAAACAAAGTGAAACAAATAAAAGAATGTCAGGTGCTAACAGTTCAGCTGGGTGCTGAACTGTTACAACCAAAAAGCCGACTACCATCAAAAAATGGTAATCGGCCTTTCCGGAAACCTATTATTGTTCTGTATCATAGTTCTGTATTCTTATTTTGCTTCATTTATTGGCATAATTGTAACAAGAGTGGAAACAATTCCTTCCATGGACTTGCTTATTCTTTTATTTCATCTTATAATTTTTTTGTTTGGGCCTTCCATGAACCCTGTTTTGTCAGTGTATGTGTTACTTCCCATTCAAAAAAATAGAAAGCTGGTGATACCATGACCCTTCAACAATTAAAATATGTGATAACTGTGGCAGAAACTGGAACCATCACAGAAGCTGCCAACAAGTTATTTATTTCACAGCCTAGTCTTACCAATGCCATTCACGAATTAGAAAAAGAAATGAATATCGTGATTTTTGACCGAACCAACCGTGGTATCCACATTTCCAAAGAAGGGGATGATTTTTTAGGCTATGCAAGACAGGTGTTAGAACAGGCTGCCATTTTAGAAGACAAATATAAGTCTGCTTCCGGTGGCAAAAAGAAATTTTGCGTTTCAACCCAGCACTATTCCTTTGCAGTCAATGCCTTTGTGGATTTAATCAAAGAATACGGTCAGGAGGAATACGATTTTAGTCTCAGAGAAACCCAGACCTATGAAATCATAGAAGACGTGTCAAAAATGAGAAGTGAACTTGGTATTTTATTTTTAAATGATTTTAACCGAAAAGTAATCGAAAAAATATTAAAATCCCACCAATTAGAATTTCATCCGTTATTTCTTGCCAAACCTCATGTTTTCATCAGCAAAAAGCATCCGTTGGCAGGGAAAAAAATCATTACAAATGAAGAACTAGAGATGTATCCTTACCTCTCATTTGAACAGGGTGAACATAATTCCTTTTATTTTTCCGAAGAAATCTTCTCTTCTTTTGAGCGAAAGAAAAATATCCGTGTCCGTGACAGGGCAACTCTTTTTAATCTGCTCATCGGATTGAACGGATATACGGTGTGTAGTGGTGTCATTGATGAAAAATTGAACGGAAAAAATATTATTGCAGTACCTTTAGCAGACGAAGGTGATATGCAAATCGGCTACATTACCCACCAAAAAGGGATGCTAAGCCGCCTAGGAGAATCCTACTTGGAATCTCTAAAATGCACAGTTTCCGATTTGAGTGAAGATTGTTAGTTCAATACAAAAACCTTAGAAACTGACACACTTTTCCCATCCTGTTTCCGGGCGGGTTAGATATAGTTTAAAACTATATCTAACCCGCCTTTTTATGT
>JAFORL010000083.1 GCA_017393285.1 Lachnospiraceae bacterium | reverse complement strand
TTCAATAATTTCGGCTATATTTTCCTTGGATGTTCTCCATTTCCTCGTCGTACACACCGTGTACGCACTGCGGGAATGTCGTTATCCAAGAAAAATCTATCTCGAAATTCTTGTATAAAAAGACTCCGAGAGAACATTAAAGTTTTTGGTAATCAATCGCATGCATGCATGCTTGCAATTCTGTTTGTATACGTGACAATTTAAACTGTATGAGCAAGTCCCCTTAGGGAGAATTGCTCTTATTTTTTTACAATAATTTTTACTTTGTAAACAATTTTTTTATTATAACGTACAGTGCAAGTGGTGGTACCCACTTTTTTGCCGGTCACCACACCTTTTTTGGAAACCGTGGCAATTTTTGTGTTAGCGATTTTAAATACCGCTTTCTTTCTTGCTGCTGTAGTTAGAATATTTTTTGTAAATATTTTCTTTTTCTGCTTTGGCTTCACTTGTAAGGTTGGCAGGCTGGTTTTTGTCGTTTTGTTTGCAACTGTTATTTTGACAGATGCGGTATATTGCTCGTCTAAAGAGATGGCTGTAATGGTACAGCTTCCTTTTTTGATTCCGGTAATGACCCCTTCTTGATCAACGGTAGCAATGGCCTTGTTGCTGGTGGACCATTTGAATTTAATGTTGGAAGTGTCTACCACAGAGGTATCAAAGTTGTGGAACAAAATCACAGCACTTTCCTGCTGGTTTGGTTGTATTTTCTTTGGTGCAGACATGGTGATATACGGTTGAATATTGCTTGACGCTGATGTGGCTACAGGTTGTATATGAGATTTGGTCATGACAATGTAGTAGCCATTGGCATAGGCTGAAAATGTATAGACATTATTCTCTTGTTCTACACCCTGACAGGCACCGTCAATGCTACGACCGTTTGGCGTGTAGTAAATGGCTACATTGTTGGCTGCATAATAACTTGGCAGAACAATGGAAATCGGAAGTGGTTTCTGGGCTTGAAATGAAAAATCCTGCACATCTAATTGGAATGCAAAATAAAGTGGAGCAGGATAGCCGGTAATGGCTTTTACTGCTTCGGTTACACATCTTGGTTGCAATTCACTTGCAGATGGCTGCAAACGATAACCGTAAATTTGATCGGTAAAATCCGCAGTCATTTTAGCAGAGATGCTGCTAGATTGTAATTGGAAAGACATTATATCTCGTTGGGCATCCTCTTTTGGTTCCCATTTGGCATATAGTGTCAAATCCTCTTTGATGGCTGTTGTTGCTGAGAAAATCTGTGTACAGGCTGCGTCTGTAAACCAACCTCGAAACCAAAATCCAGTCTTCTTCGGATTGGAAGGCAGGGTAATGGTGGAAGCATAAACCAGGTCTGTGATGGCTGGCACGCCGGTGCCTCCCTGACTATCGAAGGTCACACTGTACAGTCTGGACAAAGGTGCCACAGAAACAGAAGGTGTAGCGGTGGCGTCTGTAACGCTTGTGCTGGTCACCGTTTCAGCAGCTTCTATGTATTTGTTATTAGCGTCTTGTTTTTCTAGGCAGGTAGGTGCTAAGTTTAGTGCAAATAGCACAACTGCCCCTGCATATACACAACCCCATAGTGTTTTTTTTCTCATGATTCATCCCCCTTAATATTTTTAATGTTCTCTCGGCATCTTCCTTTTACCATAATTTTGGCTATCTTTTCCTTGTATTTCCTCCATTTCCTCGTCGTACACACCGTGTACGCACTGCGGGAATGTCGTAATCCAAGAAAAACCTATCTCAAAATTCTTGTATAAAAAGATACCGAGAGAACATTATGTTCTCTCAGCTAACCCTTAATATCGTTTCTTGCGTTTGGTCAACGCTGGTAACCCTCAATCGATATCTGTATTTTTCATAAAAGATGCGATAAGAACATTTGTTGTTACTCTTATTATACTAATGATATATGACAGGTGCAAGAGTAAATGGAAAAATGAAAAAGTCAGGTGCAAGAGTAAATGGAAGAATGACAAGGTCAGCTGTTCTTAAATGGAACATGTTATCTATATGGGGAAAATGACGATAAAAGACACAGATAAATCACAAAAACGAAAAATAATTATGCAAAATATAACAAAATGCAACGAGCAAACCCAAATAAGACTATCAAAAATGTACAAAAGAATTGAAAAAAAATATTGACAAAATAGTAGATTTGAGCTAATATATATTTAGTTTTTTGACGTAGTATATGGCGGGCTAGACGGTGGATAGTGTTTGGTGAAAGACTATACAATTCGTCTGGAATAGAGTAGCTTAAGGGGTTTACGAGCGTAACTTTTGACCAGCCGATTACGGTGTTAGTAATATGTATTAGTTTGGAGAACGATGTAATGAGTAAAAATGTACAAAGCCTTGGTAGAGGAGCAGGAATTTTGCTTCCAATTAGCAGTCTCCCTTCTAAGTATGGAATTGGAACATTCGGAAGGGAAGCGTATCGATTTGTAGATTCTTTGGCAGAAGCACAGCAGACTTTTTGGCAGGTGCTTCCAGTTGGACCTACTAGTTTCGGAGATAGTCCATACCAGTCATTTTCTGCATTCGCAGGGAATCCATATTTTATTGATTTAGAATATTTGGTACAAGAAGGATTGTTGACAAAGAAAGATATTGAGAGCAAAGAGTGGGGCGACGATCCGACAGACATTGATTATGCAACGATTTTCGATAATCGTTTTGATGTGCTTCGTATTGCATACAGCAATAGTGATCACAAAGACAGTGCTGAATATAAAGAATTTTGCGAAGACAATGTATATTGGTTAGATGATTATAGCTTTTATATGGCATTGAAATTTAAATTTGATAACAAAGCTTGGAGTGAATGGGACGAAGACATTAAGTTCCGTGAGAAAGTAGCATTGAACAAGTATCAAAAAGAATTAAAAGAGGATATTGATTTTTGGAAATTCTGCCAATTTAAGTTCTATGCACAGTGGATGGAATTAAAGGAATATGCCAATGAAAAGGGCATCCAGATTATTGGAGATATTCCATTATATGTGTCTATGGATAGTGCAGATGTATGGGTACATGGCAGATTATTCGAATTAGATGAACGCAAGAATCCAATCAATGTAGCTGGTGTGCCACCTGACTGTTTCTCAGAAACAGGTCAACGTTGGGGAAATCCACTTTATGATTGGGTTGCTATGGAAAAGGAAGATTTTTCATGGTGGCGTGAAAGAATGAAAGCCAATGCAACATTATATGATGTGATTCGTATCGATCATTTTATTGGTGTTGTTCGCTACTATAGAATTCCTAGTACATGTCCAACTGCTATGGAGGGGGCATGGAAGAAGGGGCCAGGTAAGAAACTTACCGACGCAATCCAGGAATCCATTGGAGACTCAAAGATTATTGCAGAAGATTTAGGATTGGTTGTACAAAGCGTGCGTGATTTGATGGAAGAGACAGGATGGCCGGGCATGAAGATTATGCAATTCGCTTTTGATGGTTCCAATGTAAATAGCAATTTGCCACATACTTATAAGAACAGCAATGTTTTGGTATATGGCGGTACACATGACAATGAAACTTTGGTTGGTTTCTTTGAAAGTGTGGAAGAAGAAGATATGGAATATACATACAAGTACTTAAATGTTACAAAGAAAGAAGAAGTGCCAAAGGCAGTGATTCGTTCAGCGTATGCAAGTACAGCAGATGTGGCTATCATGCAAATGCAAGATATCCTTGAATTAGACAATTCTGCACGTATGAATTTACCTTCTTCCGTAGGTCAGAACTGGCGTTGGAGATTGACAGAAGATCAGTTCACAGATGATCACATCGAATGGCTCAAAGATTTAGCAGAGACCTATGGTCGTGAATTGGACAAGCCAGAGATTGAGGAAGAAGAGATTGATGAAACTACAGAAGATTAGTATGTAGTGTTCGTGTGTGATGGGTGAGCACACAAAAGGAGATTATAATATACATTGCGTATATTTATAATAAAATATTTATTTATAAGAAAGAGGTAGAAGGTTATGAAGAAGAGAACAAAATTAACAGCATTACTTATGGCTATGGTTCTTGTAATGGGATCCATGACAGCTTGTGGTAGCAAGGATGACACTGCAAACACAGACAACAGTTCAACAGGTGGAGATACTGCTACAACAACAGAAACAAAAGACATCACATTAACAGTATGGTCACCACAAGATGACCAAGCAGATTTCTCAAAGGTAGATGCTAAGTATGGTGATAACTTACTTGCATATATGTGTGAAGCTTTCAATGAAGCACATCCAGAATGGAACATCACATTCAAGTATGCAGTTTGTTCAGAAGGGGATGCATACACAGAATTATCTAAAGATGCTGCAGCTGGTGCTGACGTATTTATGTACGCTGGAGACCAAGCTACATCATTAATCAAAAATGGTATTGCACAACCTTTATTAGGTTTAGATGATGTTAAGGCTAACAACGGTGAAAGAGCAATCCAAGCTGTAACAAACGGAAGCGATACATACGGTGTTCCTTTCACTCCAAATACATGGTTCTTATACTATGATAAGAGCAAGTTATCAGAAGAAGATGTACAATCATTAGATACTATTATGTCTAAAGATATCGCTGGTACACCATACAACTTCACAATGGACTTAGATAATGGTTGGTACAACGGTGCATTCTTCTACTCAGCTGGATGTACAACAACATTCGATGATGACAAAGATGTAGCTGAATGTGATTTCAACAGTGCAAACGGTTTAGCAGCAGCTAACATCATGTTAGGTCTTGCAAACAATAAGAAATTCTTATGTGATGATGATACACATGTTGGTTTAGCAAGCTTAAAGAAGGGTAAAGTAGCTGCATATTGTAGTGGTACATGGGATGCTAAGCCAGTTAAGAAAGCATTAGGAGATAACTACGCTGCAACAAAATTACCTACAATCAACGTAAATGGTGAAGAAAAACAAATGAACTCAATCGGAGATTACAAGTACCTCGGTGTAAATGCAAACTCTGAAAACGTAGATGCTGCACAAGCATTAGCAATTTGGTTAGGTAGTGAAGAATGTCAGTTAGATCGCTTTATCGCTAGAGGTGTATCTCCAACATGGAAATCTTTAACTGAAAATGAAGACGTTAAGAACGACATCGCTACAACAGCTCTTGCTGAACAAAACCAATACACAGTTATCACTCCAGCAAGTGAGAAGTTTAACACAAACTACTGGCCAGCAATGGAAGCACTTGGAGCAGGAATGGTTAACGGAGAAATCACAGAAAAGAACATTCAAAAGAACTTAGACAAGACAGTAGAAAACATCACAACTTCTGTTTCTAAATAGTTTGTGACAAATCTATTGATTTGGGATTTATATTAGATAATTTCCCCACTCCTTAGGAGTGGGGGAATTGTTTGTAAGGGGACGGCCCTTTGCAAAGTGTAGAGATACATACAATGAGATGTTTCGTCTACACTTAGGCCATTGATGGTTGAGTATAAACGAAACATCTTATGATTGAATTAAGGAGGAAACCTGATAATGAACCAGATTAAGAATAGCTTTTCTAAAATCTTTGGGTTGTTGAAAGATGCCTGGGAATATGGCGATTCAGCAACAAAACTATCCTTTTTCGTTCTTGGATTAGGAAATATTGCTAGAAAACAAATCGTAAAGGGATTGATTTTTCTTGCAATGGAAATTGGATTTATTTTCTATATGGCTATGTTTGGAGTTGCCGCTTTGAGTCATTTTGATGACTTGGGAACGAAGGTGCCACACAGAGAAATTAACGCAGCTGGTACAGCTTATATCAATGTGCCTGGAGATAACTCCATGCTTATGTTATTGGCAGCTGCTGTTGCAATAATGGTAATTATTTTCTTTGTTGTTGTATGGTACAACAACATTAAATGTGCATATCAAGCATTGTTAGACTACCAAATGGGTAGAAAGTTAATGAACTTCAAAGAGGAATTGGCAGATTACTTTGATAAAAAGTTACATTTCACTATGTTGATGTTGCCAGTTTTGAGTATCTTAGTATTTAATATCTTACCAATTTTCTATATGATTTTAATCGCATTTACAAACTTCGATCAGTCACATCAGCCACCTGGACATGTATTTGATTGGGTTGGATTGAAAAACTTCGCAGCTATGATGAATTTTAACGGTAAGATTGGTCGTACATTCTGGCCAATTTTAGAGTGGACATTTATTTGGGCAATTTTTGCTACATTTATGAACTATATCTTTGGTATGTTACTTGCTATTATTATCAACCGCAAGGGAACAAAATTCAAGGCATTTTGGAGAACTTGTTTTGTAATTACCATTGCTATTCCACAGTTCGTATCTTTATTGTTAATGGGACATATGTTGTCAGATGGTGGTCCGATGAACGGAACATTGCTTTCTTTAGGTTTGATTAATAAGCCAATTTTATTCTTATCTAGTAAGATGGCAGCACGTATTACCATTATCGTTGTTAACCTTTGGGTAGGTATGCCATATACTATGTTGGTTACAACTGGTATTTTGCAAAATATTCCTTCTGACTTGTATGAGTCTGCACGTGTGGACGGTGCAAATGCAAATACTATTTTCTGGAAGATTACACTTCCTTATATGTTATTCGTTACTACACCTAAGTTGATTACAGACTTCGTTGGTAACATCAATAACTTTAACGTAATTTTCTTCTTGTCAAATGGTGGACCGATGACACCTGAATATTATCAATCTGGTTACACAGACTTGTTGGTAACATGGTTGTATAAGTTGACAGTAAACTCTAAGGATTACTGTTTTGCATCTGTAATCGGTATTTTTGTATTCGTAATTTCTGCTACAGTATCATTAATTACCTATAGAAATACTGCATCATACAAAGACGAGGAGGGATTCTCATAATGAAGAAAGAAACAAGTTCTATGAAACAAAATCGTTTTATTGCAAATACAATTGTGCATATTATTTTATCTATTATGGCAATCGTATGGCTATTCCCAGTGTTTTGGATTATTTCCGAATCATTTAATGCCGGTGCTACATCTGGTTCTGATAGCTTCTTGCCAACAGGTTTTACATTAGATAATTATATTAAATTGTTTACTGATACAAGCCAATTTTTCTTCGTAAAATGGTTCTTTAATACATTATTTGTAGCAGTAGGTACATGTCTTTTGTCTACATTTTATGTATTGTGTGTATCATATACATTATCAAGATTACGTTTTAAGGCTAGAAAGACATTGATGAACATTGGTTTGGTATTGAACATGTTCCCAGGTTTCATGTCTATGATTGCTGTATACTATATCTTAAAAGGTATCGGTATTAGTGAATCATTAACATCATTGATTTTTGTATACTCAGCTGGACAGGCATTGAACTATCATATTGCAAAAGGTTTCTTCGATACAATTCCTAGAGCGATTGACGAAGCTGCATGGATTGATGGTGCTACAAGATTCCAGGTATTTTACAAGATTACTGTGCCATTGTCAAAACCAATTTTGATTTACACAGTATTGACATCATTCATGGCTCCATGGTTAGACTTTATCTTTGCAAAGGTAATTCTTGGTACAAACTACAAGAAGTACACAGTTGCGATTGGCCTTTGGACAATGATGCAGAAAGAGTATGTGGATACATGGTATGGTAGATTTACTGCAGCCGCAGTTATTATCTCTATTCCAATTTCTTTATTGTTCTTATTCATGCAGAAGTACTATGTAGAAGGTATGTCTGCCGGTGCAGTAAAGGGTTAATGTATCACATAAAAATATGTATAAAACATTTGATAGAAATAGAAGAGGCTGTTGTGGAAGTTCACGACAGTCTCTTTACGTTTCTAGCGTATAGTGACAGCACAGATGCTTTGGGAAAATTCCTTGCAATCAATATGCAATTTGCATCTGGCATACAAAGTAGTATCAGCTCCTAGATATTGAAAAGCAGGGGAGTGAGATAACGATCATTGAACAAGCAACATTTCTAAGGTATCAGCTCCTAGATATTGAAAAGTAGGGGAGCAAGATAACAATCATTGAACAAGCAACATTTCGAAGGTATCAGCTCCTTAATATTGACCAGCAGGGGATTGGGAAATGTTTTTGTTCACTATATATTAGGTAACAGGAAACTTGGATTTTCATAGAATGGAGAATGTTATGAATCGTATAAAATGGGGAAAGAAAATAATAGCTTTGGTTTTGTTTGTGACTATGCTTGTAACATCTGGTTGCGGAACCGGTAAGCAAGCAAAGGATACAAAAACAGAAAATAAAACTGGTGATGGATATCAGTATACACAGGAATTACAGATGATTGATGATCAAACACGTACCTATTATGAGATTTTTGTGTATTCTTTTTATGACAGTAATGGAGACGGCATTGGAGATTTGCAGGGGGTGATTGAAAAACTGGATTATATTCAGGATATGGGATATAACGGAATTTGGTTGATGCCGATTATGCCATCACCTACCTATCATAAATACGACACTACGGATTATTGTGCTGTGGATAGTGATTATGGAACCCTAGAAGATATGGAGCAGTTAATTGCAGAATGTCACAAGAGAGATATTCGTTTGATTATCGATTTTATGATGAACCACACTTCGAGAGAGCATACATGGTTCCAAGAGGCTTACCAGTATCTATCTAAATTGAAAAAAGGGAAAAAACCATCTGCAAAAGAATGTAAATACGTAGATTATTATCATTTTGTTTCAGAAGATGAAAAAGGAACCGGATATTATCAGGTGGGAAATACAAAGTGGTACTATGAAGGCGCTTTTTGGGATGGAATGCCAGATTTGAATTTGGAAAATGCGGCTGTCAGAAAAGAGCTGGAAAAGGCAGCAAAATTCTGGTTAGACAAAGGTGTGGATGGCTTCCGCCTAGACGGCGTTTTATATTTTACAGGTAATGATGAAAAAAACATTGAGATTTTAAAATGGTTTCATGATTATGTAGTTTCTGTTCAGCCAGAGGCATATATTGTGGGAGAGGTATGGACCAATTACAACGTGGCAGTGCAGTATCTCAAGAGTGGCATTGACAGTGTCTTTGACTTTAGTTTTGGACAGGCGAATGGTATTATTGTAAAAGATGTAAGACAGAGTGGAACAGGAAAGGTAGGACGCTCCTTTGCCGATTCTATGGTGAACATACAGGAAATGACCGATGCAGTCAATGGGGAAACGGGCGGTTCTGCTACGGTTGCAGAGTTTTTAACTAACCATGATACCGGTCGTATGGCAAATATTTTAGGCAAAGAAGATAAAATAAAAATTGCCTATGCTATGGAGTTGTTTATGACAGGAAATGCCTTTGTTTACTATGGAGAGGATATTGCTTTGACAGGAGCAGGAAAGGACGAAAACTTCCGTGCGCCTATGTATTGGTCTGCAACGGATCAAACAGGTATGTGTGATGGACCTGAGAATATGGACCAGTTTGAAAATATATTCCCATCTTTAGAAGAACAGGAGAAGGATCCAAAGTCTATTCACCAATTTATCAAGCGTTGTATTCGAATCCGTAATGAAAATCCGGAGATTGCCAGAGGTAAGGTGGCTGTGATTCCGGAGGTGACAGATGAAGCCATTTGTGCCATTACCAAGACTTATGAAGATAGTCAGATTGTTATGCTTTATAATCTTTCTACAGAAACCAAAACTGTAACCTTGGATCAAAAACAACACAAATATCAGGGAATTCGTGGTTATGTAAGTGCAGATGGCAGTGAAGTGACTTTAGAGGGAGATAGCATTACCTTACCTCCATATTCTGTGGTAGTGTTAAAATAGCAGCTTTCAACCTAAGCAAATGATGTAAATGCAGGACCTTATTCATGTTTGACAAGTATTGGAACAGTTGGTAAAATAGATAGCGTGAGTGCTTGAAATAAGGCTATTACAATCTCGTTGACTTCCATTGTTTTCAAGCAGTGGGGAGTTGGTAAAAGTAATTTTCGTGATAGTTCAACATTGCAATTGGTACCTGATTTATGAGGAAAGGAAGAAAATGTAATGGCATATACAGCATTATATCGTAAGTTTCGACCTACGGCATTTGAGGATGTAAAAGGACAAGATCATATTGTACGTACCTTACGTAATCAGATTGTGGCTGGAAGAATTGGTCATGCATTTTTGTTTTGTGGTACTCGTGGTACGGGTAAGACAACCATTGCTAAGATTTTGGCAAAGGCGGTCAATTGTGAGCATCCAGTGAATGGGAGTCCTTGTAATGCGTGTGCTTCCTGCAGGAGTATTAATGAACAGTCGACTATGAATGTGATAGAGATGGATGCGGCTTCCAATAACCGTGTGGACGATATCCGACAGGTCATTGATGATGTACAATATTCGCCTACTACCGGGAAATATAAAGTGTACATCATTGATGAGGTGCATATGTTGTCAACAGGAGCCTTTAATGCTTTGCTCAAAACTTTAGAGGAGCCACCTTCTTATGTGATTTTCATTTTGGCAACTACAGAGGCACATAAGATTCCGATTACAATTTTATCCCGATGTCAACGGTATGATTTTAGAAGAATTACCATAGATGTCATTGCTGCTCGCTTGCAGGAATTGTTGGAAAAGGAAGAAGTGGAGGCAGAGGAGAAGGCCGTTCGCTATATTGCCAAAGCCGGAGATGGATCCATGCGTGATGCTTTAAGTTTATTGGATCGGTGTATCGCCTTTTATTTGGGTGAGACCTTGACTTATGACAAAGTATTAGAAGTCTTGGGTGCGGTAGATTTAGATACCTTTTCTGCCCTGTTCCGAAACATTACAGAGAGCAATGTAGTTGGCTGTATGGAAATTTTAGAGGAGTTGATGATACGAGGACGTGAATTGGGACAGGTTGTTATAGATTTTACATGGTATTTGCGTAATTTGTTGTTGATTCAGACTTCCAGTCAGGCCAAGGATATCGTAGATGTAACGACAGAGCAGTTTGCAATTATGGAAGAGGAAAGTCACTTGGTGGATAGCGAGATTATCATGCGATATATTCGAGTTTTATCAGAGTTGTCCAACCAAATTCGATATGCCAATCAAAAGCGAGTTTTATTTGAAGTCACGTTGATTAAATTGTGTAAGCCCGTAATGGAGAAGGATTATCAGTCTATACTAGATCGTTTGCGGGTCATAGAAAACCAGTTAGAGCATGGTGTAGTGGCAGTTTCTACGGCGCCACAGGCAACAACGGCAGTTTCGGATACGGGGAACAAAACGCTTCCTCCTGAGGCGAAGAAAACGTTGGAAAAAGCCATACCGGAAGATTTACAGTTGGTGGCAAAGAATTGGGAGCGTATTTGCACAAATGTCAAAGGACCAATTATGGCTATTTTGAGAGAAGCAACACCTACCGTAGGAGAAAATGGTAACCTGTTATTGCTGGTAGAAGACGATGTGACGCTGGGAATTTTAAATACAGAAGAACATCTGCATAGTATTAAGGATACAATTGAAAAATTGATCAATAAAGAAGTGCAAGTAGAAATGAAGCTGATTGATGCTTCTTCGAATGAAAAAGCACAACATACAGACTTAAGCCAATTTACGAAAATGACCATAGACTATGAAGATTAGAGGCAAGGGGTCAGTCCATTGCCTGCATTGTTATGATTAGCGGTAATAAGACTGTAGAAAAAAGGAAGAAAGCCAGACAAATGCGAGGCAAAGATAGATTCTGCATTTGTACTTCCTACAAAACAAGGAAATGATTGAAAGGAGAATGTATTATGGCAAAAAGAGGTGGATTTTCAGGAATGCCTGGAAATATGGGAAATTTGATGAAACAGGCACAAAAGATGCAACGTCAAATGGAAGAAAAAACAAAGGAATTAGAGGATAAAACTTGGGAGGCTTCAGCAGGAGGCGGTATGGTTACTGTTGCTGTAAGTGGAAAGAAAGAAATTGCAAAGATTACCATTAGCCCAGATGTAGTAGATCCAGATGATATTGAAACATTAGAAGATTTGATTATGGCAGCTACTAATGAAGCATATCGTGCTATGGAGCAAGAAACTGCACAAGCTATGGATAATATTACTGGTGGTTTGACCAGTAGCTTTGGAAGTGGTTTCCCATTCTAAGAGATGGTAAGATAATCGAAAAAGAAAGTGTCAGAATTACAGTATGACAGAATCATGGTCATAGAAAAATAAAAAACTTCGCAAACCTAATGTCGTTTGCGAAGTTTTTTTATGTAATAGGAAATTGCGATGCAATTTCCTATTACATAAAAAACGCTCCGCGAGGATGCGCAGACCGCGGAGGTGGAGTTAATTGCTGCGCAATACCGCGGTCGCGCTAGAGTTTTACAGGCAAAACTCTTTGATCTGTAATAGGAAATTGCGATGCAATTTCCTATTACATACACGCCTACTTTGCAGGTACCACTTTTGTTTATGGTGGTTTCAGCAGACTGACCTGTTATTTTGCATGAAAAGAAGCACATTCCGTGTCTGCACATGAACAGGTAGAACCCTGGCATTTTCCAACGTTGATTTGTTGTAAAGTACAGTAGTTTTCGCTATTTGCGTGATGGGTACATTCGTTTACACTGCATGAAATGTTCTGATTTGTTTGCATAATGTTCCTCCTTTTAGGTTATATGTTCTCTTGGCATCTTCTTTATACCATAATTTCGGCTATCTTTTCCTTGCATTTCCTCCATTTTCTCGTCGTACACACCGTGTACGCACTGCGAAAATGTCGTTACGCAAGAAAAATTTATCTCGAAATTCTTGCATAAAAAGACACCAAGAGAACATATCATGTTCTCTGAGCATCTTCTTTATACCATAATTTCGGCTATCTTTTCCTTGCATTTCCTCCATTTTCTCGTCGTACACATCGTGTACGCACTGCGAGCTTGTATAAAAGATGCTAAGAGTACATTTGTATTTTATGTTACAAAGGATAGTATGTCTCTATTATGACTTTATTATGCATGATAATTACTTCAAGAAACTGTGCACAAAGTTGTAAAGTGTGATATACTAATTAGATGAAAAAGTTTCCGTTATAAAGGTGAACCCACTTTGCTTCAGGGTGATGTCAGAATAGGAACCGGTGGGTTTGGTAAGTACGTGCGAAAGAAAAAGAAAGAAGGAAAAAAGATGCCTTTAACAATACAAAACATAAAGAAAAATACAGCAGGAAAGACTTTTCAAAAGGGAAAACAATTATTTGAAAATGGTGGGGTGGAAAGCCTGGAAATTGATAGAAATGCAGAAACTGGAATGGTTTATTTGACAGGCGTGGTTGCCGGTAATGTGGAGTCTGTCTATGAAGTATCTGTAGATTTAGATGAAAAGAGAAATTTTGAATCTACAGATAGTCATTGTACTTGTGAGGCATATCGTTCTTATCCTGGATTTTGTAAGCATATTGTGGCACTACAATTGGCTTTTATAGAAGAAGAAAAAGAGCGTCTACAAAAGGAAATCAAAGAGAAAAAAGACGATGATATTTTCGATAAATATGTGGTGAAGGGAACAGAAGAAGAGGATTATCCCTATGTGCATGGTTTTTTAGGTTTTTTAGATGAAGTGGAAAAAATAGAAAAAAGTCGTGCAAGGGAAAATGAAACAGAAGAAGAACGTTTGAAGGATTTTTTGGGGATTTCTACTCCGGAACCTATGTTTAGACCGCAAAAAACCAGCAGGAGTATTGTAGCAGCCTTGCAAAAGATGGCAACAGATGCAAAGGAGCAGGTATATGATCTGGGAAATTACCAAGCAAAAATTACCATTGAGCCTTGTTTAAATAAGGAGGCGTGGCCATGGTCAGATTATTATCATCTTACTTTTCGTGTGGGAAATGACAAGAAATATGTGATGAAATCTATTTCGCAATTTGTACAACGTGTGGAGGAGGAAGCCTATTTTTCCTATGGAAAGCGATTGGGTTTTTTTCATAAAAGAGATAATTTTGCCGAAAGTTCTTTGCCACTTTTGGATTTTATCATGGGATATGTGGGGGCAAAGAAAAGTGGAAATCGCTATCTATATGATAGGAACGATAATGAAAGAACCATGGTAATCAACGATATTCTCTTTGAGCAGTTTATGGAGGCATTTGTGGCTGGAAAAATGCGAGAGGGCAATGGGCAGCTGCCTTCTTCCCTATCTATCAAAGGCAGTCCTTGTGATTGGCGATTTTGTGTAGAAAATCCGCAATTACCTGTCTTTATCAAACAGGATCAAGGGGGCATTACACTGGAAAAAGACAGATATCGGGTATTTCATGGACGGTTACATACCTATGTAATTTATGAAAATACCATCTACCAGTGTAGCCAGACCTTTGCGAAAGATATGCACATTTTGTTAGACCATATAGCAGAACAGGAAGAGATTTATATTGCAAATGAAGATTTGAAAAATGCCTGTGCATCCATTATTCCACTCCTTTATCGATACTTTGATGTGGAGGAGGAAAATGTTTCCTTGGAGGCATATCAGCCGGAGGAGGTACAGTTCTTTTTTTATCTGGATGATGAAGAGGAATTTGGTGTTACTTGTCGTGTAGAGTGTCAGTATGGTGACCAGCGGTATCGTATTTTTGAAGCTACGCCTCCTACTGTCTATCGGGATGCTGGAAAAGAGGCAGGGGTTGTGCAGCTACTGGAACAGTATTTTAACATGGCCAGAAGAAGAAGTTCTGATTTTATGATTACGGAGGAAGAAAATCTGTATACCTTTTTGCAAGACGGTATAGAGGCTTTGGGAGAAATGGGTACGGTATATGGAACTGACGCCTTCCGAAAAAATGGAATTCGCCAAACACCAAATGTGGAGGTAGGGGTATCGATTCAAAGCAATTTGTTGGATTTGACCATTCAGACAGAACAATTGCCACATGCAGAATTAGATGCCATATTGAAAAGTTATAAATTGCGTAAGCGTTATCACAGATTGAAAGATGGACAGTTTATGTCTTTAGAGGATTCCTCTTTGGGTGTGTTATCAGAGTTGGCAGATGGACTGGAGTTGTCAGGAAAAGACTTGGAAACTGGCAGAATTTCTTTGCCAAAGCATAGAGCTTTATTTGTGGATGCAGTGTTAAAAGATGCAGGAGAACAGGTGCATGTGCACAGAAATCAGCTATTTAAACAACTGTTACGAAATATAAAAAATGTAGAAGATAGTGATTATGAAATTCCAGCCCAGCAATATGCTATCCTGCGGAGCTATCAGAAAAAGGGATATCGTTGGTTACGCACCCTTCGCGAGTATGGTTTTGGCGGAATTTTAGCGGACGATATGGGGCTTGGAAAGACTTTGCAGATGATTACCTTACTGCAGTCTGTTTTGGAGGATCAGGCAGGACAGGAAATGCCGGAGAACTGGAGATTGGGCTTGATTGTGTGTCCGGCTTCCCTGGTATACAATTGGAAAAGTGAATTTGAAAAATTTGCACCTGACATTCAGGTGAATCTAATTGCGGGAACGCCAAAAGAGAGAGCCAGTCAAATTGCTAATGGCAAACCGACAGAAGTTGTGATTACCTCTTATGATTTGTTGAAGCGAGATGTGGAACTGTATGCACAGTGTCATTTTGATATCCATGTGCTAGATGAGGCACAATTTATTAAAAATGCAAATACACAGGCAGCAAAGGCGGTAAAACAGGTTTCTTCCAATACCAGAATTGCTTTGACCGGTACCCCGATTGAGAACCGTTTGAGCGAGTTGTGGAGCATTTTCGACTTTTTGATGCCGGGTTTACTATTTAGTTACAAGCATTTCAAAGAAGAGATGGAAAATGCCATTATCAAGAAGAAAAATGAGGAAGGACAGGCGGATTCCAAGGCCTTAGAGCGCTTGCGAAATATGGTTCGTCCATTTATCCTAAGAAGATTGAAGGAAGATGTGCTAAAAGATTTACCGAAAAAAATGGAGCATACGGTGCAATGTCAAATGCAGGGAGAACAGTTGAAACTTTACGATGCAAGAGTGCAAAATTTAAAACGCACCTTGGAAGGACAGTCCAATGATGAATTTAATGCCAATAAACTGCAAATTTTAGCAGAGCTTACCCGGTTACGACAAATCTGTTGTGATCCGGCCTTGTGTTATGAAGATTATCATCAGGGGTCTGCCAAATTAGAGCTTTGCATGGAAATGGTGGAAGACGCAGTGGAAAGCGGACACAAGATTTTGCTCTTTTCCCAATTTACGACCATGTTGGATACCATTGGGAAGGCCTTAAAGAAAAAGAAAATAGCTTATTATGTTTTAACCGGAGAGACGAAGAAGGAAAAACGTGTAGAGTTGGCAAATGCATTTAATAGTAATCAGGTGCCTGTATTTTTGATTTCTCTGCGAGCAGGTGGCACAGGCTTAAACTTGACAGGGGCTGATATGGTGATTCATTTTGACCCTTGGTGGAATGTGGCAGCACAAAATCAGGCAACAGACCGCGCGCACCGTATTGGACAAAAACGTGTAGTATCTGTATTTCAGATGATTACAGCAAATAGTATAGAAGAAAAAATACAACAATTACAGGCGCAGAAAAAAGACTTGTCAGATAGTATTATTGCCGGAGATGGTATGGCGGATACCAAATTGACCAAGGAGGATTTGCTACAAATCTTAAGTTAATCAGGGATCAGACTGTTTTTTAATGTCTTTTAATACGAGAATAAGGATTAGAATGTTCTCTTGGTGTCTTTTTATACAAGAATAGTCATGTAGATTAGCTTCTTCGCATGCGAGCTTGCAGAAGCTATCTGCGGATCATACTTTTAAAGTAATATTTAGCCGAAATTATGGTGTTATAAGGATGATTTTGAGAAAACATGAGATAGAAAAGGAGTAGTAAATGGAATTTTATAGCGGACAGATTAGTAAGCTGATTGAGCAATTTTCAAAATTGCCGGGTATTGGTGTAAAATCAGCCCAAAGATTAGCCTATCATGTAATCAATATGCCCCAAGAACAGGTGGAAGAATTGGCAAATACCATCTTGGTAGCGAAAAATACAGTGCGGTATTGTAAACAGTGCTGTACTTTGACGGATCAGGAACTTTGCCCTATTTGCAGTAGTGATAAAAGAAATCATAAGCAAATTATGGTTGTGGAAAATCCCAGAGATTTGATTGCCTATGAAAAAACCCAGAAATATGAAGGGGTTTACCATGTTTTGCATGGTGCAATTTCACCTATGTTGGGGATTGGCCCACAGGATATTCGTTTGAAGGAATTGATTATGCGTTTGCAGGGAGATGTAGATGAAGTAATCATTGCCACCAATTCCAGTCTGGAAGGAGAAACCACAGCCATGTATATCAGTAAATTGATTAAGCCAACAGGTATTAAGGTGACTAGAATTGCCAGTGGTGTGCCTGTAGGTGGGGATTTGGAGTATATTGATGAAGTAACCCTGTTACGAGCCTTTGAAGGCAGAACAGAATTATGATAATAAAGGTGTTTCCTGTATAATTTAAATTTTAAATATTATGCCTAACTTGCCAATTGGGATTGTAAAAATAATACAGGCAGTTGTATACGCTTTTTTGGAAATATGCGTGCTGTTGGTCTTATATACCATGCATTATGATAAAAAAATAGGAAACCTAAAAAAAGGGCTGTCACACAAAGAAGACAAAATGTGTGACAGCCCACTTTTATATATGGTGCGTTTAGTAAATCCACTTGCATATATGGTGATTGCAGTAAATCCCCTTGCATATATGGTGGTGTTCGTAAACTGACCTGTGCCATTCCTCTAGGATAATTGGAAGGTGCTCACTACATCTTCTAAGGATTCTGCGATACTTTGTTGGTTTGTAGACATATCATTAATCTGGTCAATGATGCCGGATACGTCGTCTACAGCTCTTAAAATATTTCCGCTGACCTCAGAAGTTTCTTGTGAGGATTCTGCAATATTCTGTATCGCTTCCACTACTTCACCCATAATATGATTGATATTATTGGCCATATCAGAAATCTTATCTGCACTATTGGCAAAATAGGTGGCATCCTTACCATATTGATTGGCAGTTTCTACAAAGGAAGCATAGTCCTTACCTACTGTATTTTGTACAAAGGATAACATATCATTTGCGTCATTAGACAAATGTTTGAAGGCATTCTGTACATCTACAATCGTGGTCTGAATTTCACCGACTGCAGATGCAGTTTCATTTGCCAGATTTCCAATTTCTGAAGCAACCACCGCAAAGCCTTTTCCCTGTTCGCCTGCTCTGGCAGCTTCAATGGAAGCATTCAAGGCTAATAAATTAATCTGTTCTGCAATGCTGGCAATTACTTCCGCCATTTCTCCGATATTAGAAACAATCTTAGCATTTTCCATGCTGTTTTTCAATTGCTCTTCAAATTGTGACGATAATTGGAAGGCAGCCTTTTGTGAAGATTGGGTAGTTGTACTTAACTTGGATGCACGTTCTTTTATTTTTGTAGACATGTTTTTATTTTCTATTGTTTCATGATCCAATAAATTGACAGAAGCAGATACTTCTTCTGCACTGGCATTTACCTGTTGGGTTGCTGCACTTGCTGACAAGGTAGCCTCATTGATGCTTGCCATGGAAGTCTGGATATTTTTAAAATCTTCCAAAAGTATGACGGAAGAGGACTTTAAATCTTTACTGGAAGTATTGATGTCTACTGCGTGCTTTGTAATGTTCTGAATGACAGCTTTGGTTTTTTGATACATGTTATTTAGGGCATGTCCCATGGCACCTAATTCATTTTTTTGTGTCACTTTCAAAACTGGCAAAGTAAAGTCGCCATTGGAAAGGGAGCCGGCAAAGTTGTTTACTTTTTGCACTGCTTTAGAAATATTTCCAACCTGCAATAGTATAACGAAAATGGTTAAAATCAATGCAATGAGTCCGATGATTAACATGGTTACTACTAATTGGGTAATCGGTTCCATTAATTCATCTTGGGTAATTTGTACAATAACTTTCCAACTGACAGATTCCAATTCAGAAAAATATGCGAATTGTTTGGTGCCATCTGCATCTTTATAAAGCATATCACCAGTCTTTTCCTGTGTGGCAAGTTTCTCTAAGGCATGGGATTCCCCGCCTAAAGATTGGAGCGTATCGGCATTTTGAATTTTTTTGTTGTCTACACCACCTAACAAGACACCGTTCTGAGTAATTAAAATGGCTTTCCCTGTTTTTCCAATATGAATATCATTAATCATTTTTTCCAAGGTAGAAATTTCAATATCTACAGAAATACAACCCAAATAGGTGGAATCCTGATAAATAGGCATTGTGCAGGTGGACATGATTAACCCGGAAGTTTCATCATAATAAGGATCCGTTAAAATGGCTTGTCGATCTGCAGATTGTTCCGCCAGTTGATAATATTCCTGGTTAAAATAATCGTAAGTCTTGTTGCTGTATTCATATGTAGTAACAATCTCGTCTCCGTTTTTATAAATATAAGGACCTACATATTTTTTACTTTTATCATAAGCATAAGGCGCAAACCAAATACCGCTTCCCAGCACCATATCATTGTTGGAAACAATTTCCTTCAAGGTACTTTCATATTGTTCCAAAGTGGTATATTCGTAACTGGTTGCCACCATAGATGAAATATTCGTAGCTGTGCTTTTGATTACCTGTAGTTTGGCATCCAATGACTGCACTTCTGCATCCAAATTGCTTTGCATGGTATTTTTTAATTGTGCATTTGCCATTTGATAGCAGGAAATAGCAGAATATACCGTTAAAGTAAGCATTGCTACAATAATTGGCAGCAGACACAGTAACATCTGCGTTTTGATTTTTTGAAAACCCCATTCTTTTTTCATAATAAAACCCCCTGTTTGTTTATCGTTTCTCTCGAATTTTTGTTAAAAAGACAACGGTCGCTATTATATCTTACTAATAGACGCTGTGTATCTTAAATGTATTGTATCACAAAAATATTACAATAATAAGAAGAAAAAGTTAAGAATCATTTTCATAAAGTTTTTTTCTTATGGGAAATTGCGATGCAATTTCCCATAAGAAAAAACGCGACCCGAGGATGCGCAGACCGCGGAGATGGAGTTAATTGCTACGCAATACCGCGGTCGCGCTAGAGTTTTGCAAGCAAAACTCTTTGTTATAACGAAAAAGACCAGTCGTCATGACGACTGGTCCATCGCTCTATCCTAACAATACAGTTATGATAAGAGGGGAGTGTTGTTAGTTATGCATTCACTAACAACGAGGAGTATTCAAATGTATGAAAAATTCTTGCAAGTATTATTGTATAGTAGATGTGTGTACAGGGTGTGTCCAAAATATAAAGGGAATATAAAAAATAGAAAGAAAAAATAAAAATATAGGATATTTTGCATGGGAATGCAGGTCTGGGAATTGCGAGAGCAGCAAAGCTACGGAGTAATTTACTTTCCTGCATGATGGTGACTGCCAAGCAGTTAGGTTTGTAAAAAATATAACATGGCAGAATGTTTAGATATAAAAAATAGAAATACAAAATAAAAGATGAAATGTTACGCAATAATTTTGTAAGAAAAATGAAAGAAAAAAGTACTTGTGTTAGATTTTGGATTTGAGTATAATTCTAAATGAGTTATGTTGTGCCCAATAGAAACGCCAATACCAATTTGACTTAGCATGCAGGCGGTCTTATTATAGTTGTATTGAAATTTTTGCTGGGATGTATAGTGAATAATAGAATTGTTTGGTTCATAAGGATAAGGAGATTGTGTCAGTATGTTGAAGAAAGTAAAAGCATTTTTTTCGCGTATAACTAATCGTAATAAAGAGCAGATATCGAAACAACAGGTGGAAGAGCCGAAGATTATAAAGGCGCTCAATCGTTTATCGTTGTTCATGCATTTGATCTTATCATTTTTGGTTGTCTTTTTAGTAGAATTATTTTCCAGAAGAAATATTGCTTCTACCTATACATTTTTAGATGGACATACCATGGCATTTTTATACAATGCATTTTTGGTATTTTGTTCCTTATTGTTAGTATATTTATTTCGCAGAAGAACATTTGTAAGAGTAATTATCGTAGGATTTTGGATGTTTCTAGGAATTGTAAATGGATGTATCTTATCCAATCGTGTGACGCCATTTGCATATACAGATATTAAGTGTATTCCAGAGTTATTTTCTATGACGGCCAATACCAATTATTTTACAGCTGAACAGGCAATGATTGTCGTGTTGGGGGTAGTATCCTTTGTGGTAGCCTGTACGGTTTTGTTTATCAAAGGACCAAAGTATCAGGGGCAACTCCATTGGATTGCAGTGCCAGTTGCAGTGATTGCCATGCTCTTTGTTGGTATTCCTATGACGACACAGGCAGCGCAGAATACCAATATTCTAACCGGATATTTTGCGAATATTGCCCAAGGCTATGAAAATTATGGATTTATTTATGGATTTTCTTGTAGTGTAGTGGATCGAGGCATGGATAAACCGGAGGATTATTCGGAGGAGACCATTCAGACCATTGAAAAGAAAGTGCATAAGAAAAGAAAGCAACAGATAAAAAAAGAGAAAAAATTAGCAAAAAAAGAAGAAAAAAAGAATGCAAATTACAAAAAGCAAGAGAAGGAAAATGAAAAACCCAATATTATTTGCGTATTGTTGGAGTCATTTTGTGATCCGGATGAGATAAAGTTTTTGAAAGTAAATAAGGATCCGATTCCTACTTTTCATAAATTGGAAAAGAATTATACTTCCGGTTATTTAACAGTGCCGGTTGTGGGGGCAGGAACTGCCAATACAGAGTTTGAAATTTTGACAGGCATGAGTATGCAGCATTTTGGAACAGGGGAATATCCATATAAGACCATTTTGAAAAAGACTGCTTGTGAGAGTGTGGCTTCTGACTTGGCAGATTTGGGTTATGGTACCCATGTAGTGCATAATAATGGGGGTAATTTTTATAGTAGAACCAATGCCTTTTCTATGTTTGGATTTGACACTTTTACCAGTAAAGAGATGTTGGATATTACAAAGTTTACGCCAAATGGCAGCTGGGCGGAGGATGGTATTATGGTGCCGGAGACCACCAATGCCATGAATTTGACTACGGGTACAGACTTTACATATGTGATTACAGTGGGATCCCATGGAGATTATCCAAAGCAACAGGTGATTCCATTGCCGGATTATCAGATATCCGGTGTAGAGGATGAGGAAAAGGCTAATCAATGGACCTATTATGTCAATCAGTTAAATGAAGTGGATACCTTTATGCATGACTTGATTCAGGAAGTAAAGAAAAGGGACGAGAAGACGGTGATTGTGTTTTTCGGGGATCATTTGCCAACCATGGGATTAGAAAATGCAGATATGAAGTCTAACAATATTTACAAGACCAAGTATGTTACTTGGGATAATATGGGATTGAAGAAAGCAGATAAAGATTTGTATGCTTATCAATTGATGGCGGATACCTTGAATCGAGTGGGAATTCATCATGGAACCATTATGAAATATCATCAGACCCAGATGGAACAAAAAAATCAGGAACATTATCAAGAAGGTCTATATGAATTGCAATATGACCTGTTGTATGGAAAGAAATATGCATATCATGGGGAGGATAAATATCCTGCCAGTGATTTGGTAATGGGAACTCAGGATGTAGAATTAGAAACGGTATCAGATGCGATGGATGGAGAAAAAGTATTGCTTACCGGCACGAATTTTACAAAATGGAGCCGTGTGTATGTCAATGATAAAAAGGTAAATACCAAATATTTTACCGGAGGGTTATTGGCAATTGATCGTAAGTCCATTCAGGATGGAGATGTAGTAGTAGTGAATCAATTGGGGTCTAGAGATGTGATTTTTAGAAGTTCAAATCCTTGTGTGTATCACGAAAATATGAACTTGCCAACAGCATCTCCGGAACCCTCTGCAACAGCTGAAACGGTAATGGAATAAGGGAAGGAGGAAGTTGCCGGGAACCAGTAGATACAACTTAAGTTTCTTTCATAAAAAAGTTTAAAAAAGGAGAACAAAGTGAAGGAAAAAAGTCCCAAGGGTTTTGGCAACGGCTACAGGCGATGAGTGGAGAAAATAAAACAGTAGGAAGTAAAGTGTTAGTAACTTGTTTAGGCGTGGGATTGGCAGCCAATTTATGTTTGGGGGGCTATCAATTGCATAAGATTACAAATGATAACCATAAGGTTAGTAAGTTTATTGATCAACAATTAGAAAAACAAGCCAAAGAGGAAGAGAAGGAAAATACCTACCAGGAAGATGGCTATTTGGTAGGGGAAAGCTATGAGATTCGCAGTACCAAAAAGATTTCCGATGCCTATATCAATGGAGATGCCAGCAAATTAAAAGGGGAAGACAAAAAGACTTACGATATGGCGAAAGAAATTTTAGAACGAGAAACCAGAAAGTGTAAGAATAATTACGAAAAAGAAGTGGCGATTTACAATTGGATGTTTGAAAATATCAAACAGGGGGCCAGTGGCAGTGTGATTATGCCGAACTCCAATAGTAATGAATTTACGCCATATGGGGTGTTGACCGGAAAGAATGCTGTCTGTGTAGGGTATGCCACTACCTTCCGTCTTTTTATGAATATGTTGGGAATGGATTGCCACATTGTCCATAACGAATATCATTCTTGGGATATGGTGCAATTGGACGATGGAGCTTGGTATCAGGTGGATATTTATACAGATGTATCCAATGGAAGCAGATATTATAACTTCAACATGAACGATGTAGTTGCCAAAAGTGAGCATGAGTGGGATGGCTCTGCATTGCCGGAAGCAAAAGGAACCAAGTATTTGTATCCTGTAAGAAATGCAAAAGAGGTAAAAGATTTTTGTGAAATTCCAAAGTTAATGAAAAAGGCCTTGGA